>JAGNNG010000355.1 GCA_017990795.1 Deltaproteobacteria bacterium | reverse complement strand
GCGTGGCCTGCGGTCAATGACTCGGGCTGGCCGGTGCTGAGCGCTTTGATCTCAGCCTCAGTGATGGGCGCTTGGCGGCCCTTCATGGTCAGGCCGGCGGCGGCGCTGGTGGCGATGCCGAAATCGACGATTTTTACGAAGTCTTTTTGGCCGTCCTGCTCGACGAGGTGAATGTTGTCGGGCTTAAGGTCGCGGTGGATGATGCCCTTGTCGTGTACGGCCTGCAGTCCCCGAGCAATTTGCATCGTGATCTGGCAGGCCCGTAACGGCTCGACGGGACCTTGCGAGATCAGCTTGCCCAGCGTCGGACCGCGCAGAAACTCCATCGCGATGTAGCTGCGCCCGTCGTCGAGCACGCCAAAGTCGGTGATGATGACGGTGTTGGCGTGCTTGATCTTGGAGGCGAGCTGCGCCTCTTGCAAAAAGCGGAAGTTGGCGTCGGGGTCCTGCGGCTTAAGCAGCACCTTGATGGCCACTTCGCTGTCGAGCAGGATG
Organism: Deltaproteobacteria bacterium; assembly: GCA_017990795.1. Taxonomy (GTDB): domain Bacteria; phylum Myxococcota_A; class Polyangia; order Palsa-1104; family JAEUJZ01; genus JAGNNG01. The sequence goes on along the minus strand of JAGNNG010000355.1, from coordinate 2,921 downwards.
TGCCGCGCCCGGTAGACCACGCCCATGCCGCCGCTGGTCAGACGAGAGATGACATCGTAGCGCTCGCCAATAATAGTGCCGACTAGATCATCCGCGGGAGCAGCCGAGCCCGAGACGGAAACTGAGCCCGACACCGACACCGCACCGGACGAGGACACCGCATCGGTATTCTTGGCGGCTTTGCACAGGTGCTCAGCGCTGTTGGGATAGGTCTCGCCGCAGTCGGGACAGCGACGAGAAACCGAGGTAACTTGCATGCTCACGAGCCACCCCAGATGTAGCCAAAGCGATGCGGGTCAGCCCACAGGCCAGACGTAGCCCGGACACAGCCAGCAGTGAAGAGGGCAAGGTACATGACTCTGCTTGATTATTGCACGAGCCAGGCCCAATTCGCTGCAAGTTTTGCCCCAGCTTCTTCGTCGCTGACCACGCCACTGTAGGCAAGAGGAATCGCCAGTACGACAAAGCAGCAGCCACGACCGACAAGTCATGCCACGCCGCGCCACCGCCCAGCTAGCGCGGCGGACCCGCGGCGGGAATCTGATACGACCAGAACAGCTGCTTGGTCGCACCACCGTCTGTAAACGGCGGGAAGTGGAGCTTGCGCACTTGGTCGGTAATACAGCGCCCGGTGCCACTGGTCCCAAGCGCCCCCATGATGTCGGCCTTTTGCACCGAGCCGGAAGCCTCCACCACGATGCCGATGGTGACGTTTGAGCCCCAGGCTTCTTTCACGCAGGTCTTCCAGCGCGACTCGGCAGCGAGCATCGTCGATTTGATGATCTGCGGCGTCAGCTGCTTGACCGGAGCCAGCGCGACCCCAGGCTTTTCTTTGGGTTCCTTAGGTTCCTTGACCTTGGCCACCTTGGGCGTCTTGGGATGCCCTGGCTTTACCGGCTTGCCGCTGGTGTTGGGCCCATCGTCCGGGTCCGGTTCATCAGGAGCAACTGGCTGCTTGGGCTCGTCGACCGCAACTTTGGGCGGCTCAACCTTGGGCTCGACCGGAACGGGAGTTACCGGCACATTGGTTGGCACCGTCACCACTGGCTGTGTCGGCGTCACTACCGGCGGTGTCGGAGCGACCGTCGGTGTCTGGCCTGGAGCCACCGGCTTCCCAGGCAGCGCCACCACGACCACCGCAGCTACCACTGCAATGGCGCCAAGCCCCGCCAAAATCGGCACCAGCCTGCTGCGAGCAGGGGGCGGTGCAGCAACCACAGCTGGCTTCACAACCGGCGCGGTAGCTGGCGTCACTGCTGGCGTCACTGCTGGCGTCGCAGCTGGCGTCACGGCAGAAGTCGCTGGCTTACCGGCAACACCTTGGCCCACTGCGGGCGTGGCCGCCTTGGTCACCATCCCGGGCAGCTTTTTGGGCGATGGATTGGCGGCTGCCACCGCTTGAGCCAGCGCAGCTTTCATCGCCACCGACTTGCTGGCATCGATGCGCCCGGAAGGCTCGCCCTCGTCTTGCTCCAGGCTGGTCACACCAAGTCCAGGCATGGGAGCCGGAAGTGGTGTCGTCTCTGGATCGTCTTGTTCGTGGTTGCTCATCGTCAGTGCCGCAGCCACAGCGAGTCCGCGAGGGTCCAGGTCCCAACCAGCCAATCGATCCTAGCTTGTGATCCCAGCTTGTGATTCTTGCTTGCGATCTCTGCCTGGTCAGCTAGCCGAGCTTAAGACCTCTCGTCGGTACACGAGGCGTAGCGACCTATTATGGCACTAACTCCCACCTAAAACCAGCCTTTCACCTGGGTGACTTAGCGGACTTAGCGCAGCGGAATGTTCGCTTCGCTAGCCACCCGCTGGCGGTGATTGGGCATGACTGACGACTAACGACGTGCCGGCAATAGACGTGTCGCCCCGCCCGAGCCGCGACTGCCGCCGCTGTCGCTGATGGGCCGATGCAGCACAATCTGGCGACCGGCCTTTTTGCCTTCGCTGCGCGCCTCGGTCCGAGGCTGGCCTTTTTGGTAGACGCGCCGCACATGAGGGTGACGCCGCCGAAAGAAGCGCCCCAGCAGCGGGTCACCGGTCCAGACCAGACCCTCTTTTTGCTGCACGCGCTCTTTTTCCGCCAGGCGCTCGGCAAAGCCCAGCATCACGCCTGCCAGGTAGGTACGCCGCTCCCGATCGCCGACAATGCCCTCCTGCTGCTTGTGCTGCTGCCACAGCCGCTCGGCGGTGTGCGTCAGGAAGTCATACACATACGCAGCCATCTCGAGGTTTTCGCTGCTGCCACAGATCTCAAGCACGGTACCGCGACGACCCGCTGCGACGTCGTAGCTAGGCACCCAGATCACCTCGACAAAGAAGTGCCGCCCCAGCAGCATCGCCAGCAGCCGCTGCGCCTCGTCGATACGACCCTTGACTGCGCCCAGGTGACGAAAGCCAAAGCGCGCCGCCTGCTGACCGCGTGCCGCCACACCTTCTAGGTTGTGCTTGAGCATTAGCCGCTGCGCTTCGTGCATCGCCGCCTCGGCTTCGTGGACGTTTTGACTTTGGGCCAGCGCCAGCAAGCGCCCAATGCGTCGCAGCAGCCGCATACGCTCGCTAGCTGGCTGCGAACCCGGCTCGGCCCCGTCATCCAACGGGTTTTCTAGCGTCGGTAGACCGGAGGCGGTGCCATCGATGCCCAGGCGCTCGCACACCGCTTGAAACGCGGGGCCATGTGCCGTCTCGTCCACCTCGGCGGTGCGACCGAGAATTTCGTGGACGTACTGGTGCGCCATCTCGTGCTTTAGGACCTCCAGCACCACGCCCCAGGGCTGCTGCTGCACCAGCTGCTGTGACAGAGTGAGCGTCCGACTGCCGCGCTGCCACAACCCCAGCCGCTGCGCGCCCGCATGCAGGCCCAGCGTCGGCGGCAACAGCACACTGCGAAAATACGAGGCATTCACAGAGTGCCAGGCACGCTGAAGCTC
>JAGNNG010000354.1 GCA_017990795.1 Deltaproteobacteria bacterium | reverse complement strand
GAGCTTGCTGCTCGTCGAGAGCTGCAGCCTATCGCCCACCTTAAAGCCGGTCAAGCGCGCCCCGAAACCACCCCGCCCGACCCAAACTTGCGGGCCTGCGTCCGAGCTAGCGCGACGGCTTGCGCCAATACTCGCGCATCAGCTCCGTGGCCCACTCGGGCTGGCGCAGCTCGCCTCGCGGCAAGAACTCGCGCAGGACAGGCTTAAGGTCCAGTACCGGTGTGCCATCGATGGCATCTAGTCCGCGCACCTGCACCTTACGCTCACTAACGGCCAGCAGCGATGCAACACTCACGCCCAGGCGATTCGGACGATTCTTGCCCCGCTGAGCCAAGATGCCGACCTTGGGCCACGCTGGGTTATTGCGCGGGTGCCGCGCCGTCCACACCACGTCTGACTCGTCGACGCGGTTAAAGACGTACACCACTTCTACGTGCGAAAACGCATCCAGGCCCAGCAGACAGTCGGACGGGATCTCTGCGTCCAGTTCGATCTCCGACACTACAGAGTCCCAGTCGTCGTCGATGGGCTGCGTGCGGGGACTGCGTACCCAGGCCAGCGGCTTCATCGCATATCCGTCCATGGGCCTACTATACGCTGGCTTGCCGTAGAAACCGCGCCAGTCCAAACGGCAGCAGCGTCTGTCCCACCGCCGACATCGCCAGCGCCACTTTGCGCTCAGTGGACAGCGAGATGCGTGGACCCGGCTGCACCACCGCGCCGCCATGACGCTCGACCTCTTTGAGGATGCCAAAGTAGATCTGGCCCATGATCTCCGCAGGCAGCAGCGCGCGTCGGTCAGCCCGCGTCATGGCTTCCTGCGCGCGCACGTACTCCACCCGCGCCCGATTTGCGCAAAAGCGCAGCAGCTTGGCTACTGCTGGCGTCTGCGTTCCCGACAAGATATCGGCCTCCGAGACGCCAAACTCGGCCAGCACCGACAGCGGCAGATAGATGCGATCGCGCGCGGCATCCTCACCGACGTCACGCAGGATATTGGTCAGCTGCAGCGCCAGCCCAAGATGGATCGCATAGTCGCGAGAGCGCGCCTCCCTGCAGCCAAACAGCGCAATACACAGCAGACCCACCGCCGAGGCTACGTGGTAGCAGTAGGTCTCCAGCTCTTCCCAGGTCGCATAGCGAGTCTGGTGCAGGTCCATCTCGCAGCCCTTGAGAACAGCGAGAGCATCTTCGTGCCGCAGGCCAAACAGCTCGCGCGCTTCAGCCAGACCCTGACCGATTGGGTCCTCGGGTTTGCCGTCGAAGAAGGCGCGCTGTAGCTCCTCGCGCCAGAAATTTAACGCGGCGGTCTTTTCCGCAACCGAGCCACTGCCGTCGACGATGTCATCGATCAAGCGACAGTAGGCGTAGACGTTGTAGATGGCGCGCCGGCGCGTGGGCGGCATGAACAAGAAGGCGTAGTAGAAGTTGCTGCGGCTCTTTTTCGTCACGTCGGCGCTGACGGCACCGGTGGCGTCACCTTTGTCGGTCGCCCACAGCCGCCGCGCGCCTTCGAGCAGAGGCGCTACCACTTTTTGCAAGCGCCCGGTCATAGGTGAAAGCGCCCAACTTGTCGGCCAAGCAGCTGCGGCCAGCGACGCTGCACCGACTTGGCCAGCACGCGCGCGCGGTCTGCATTGCCCAGCGTCGGACGTCCGCGCAAGACACCGTCGCCCAGCGACTCAATTTTATCGAGCATGGCCTGACCGCTGGCGAAGGTCAGCTCCAGCTCAAACGAGAGCTCGGGCCCGACTTTTTCTAGCAGCGGGCGACCTCGCTCCAGCAGCGAGCGGGCACGCGACACCTGAAAGCGCAGCAAGTCGGTAAAGTCGCGGGTGGGAGCGGCCAGCAAGTGCGCACTCGCCGGAGCCACTCGCGAGCCCTCTGGAAGCACGCCGAAGTGCCGCAGATCCTCCAGCGGAATGTACAGGCGTCCACGAGGCAGATCACGTCCCAAGTCCTGCAAAAACGACGCGATCTGAAGGCCCGTACACAGGTCGGCGGCGTAGCTCTGCAGCGCCGGGTTGCGGCAGCCAAAGATCAGCAGCATAAGCTGACCCAGCGGCTCGGCAGCGTGGCGGGTGTAGGTACGCAGCTCATCGAAAGTGGCAAACGTCGCTGGCGACAGGTCCATGCGAAAGCCGGTCAGCAGATCGGTAAAGGGCGTAATCGGCAAGTCGCAGCGCTCGACCGTATCGCGCAGCGCCACAAACACCGGATGATCTGCCTCGCCGTGGAAGGTGCGAAATAGCTCACCCTCCCAGTTTTCCAGTGCGGAATGACGCTGACCTTGGAACTCTGGCTCGTCCGCGAAGTCGTCGGCGGCGCGGGCGAACGCGTAGATCGCCAGCACATGCGGACGCATCGCCTCTGGCAGAAAGCGCGAGGCCACGGGTACATTTTCGTGACGGGTACGCGCCATCCGCTCGCAGTAAGCGTAGGCCTCGGCCAGCGTGTAGCTACGGCGTGGCTCGTCGAGAATCGCCACCGGACCTGGTTCTGGAAGCCGTCGCAGAGGTAATAACACCGACGAAGCAGGACTCGTAAAAAGCTGTCGACTGTGGATCACGGGCTGCCTTCCTTCACAAAACTAACCAAGGACGAAAAAGCGACTGTCCAAGATGCTTGGCAAGACCCGTGCCCAAAGTTCCTTCTGCCCAAACTTCGCGGCAAAAAACTGTTTCTGTGACGCTCAGCGTCGAAGACCAGGAAGGCCGCTAGCTGCTGGTCGTCGACTGTAGCTGCGCCAGAATTTGCTCAGCTCGCTCTTTGCGCACGTCGCCCACGCGCGATAGTTCGGCGGCAACCACGTCGACCAGCGCGCCGGTCGCCCCAGCCAACACGGCCACCGACCGCGCATGCAGCGACATGTGACCTCGCTGAATGCCTTCGGCTCCGAGTGCTCGCAGCGCCGCCAGATTTGATGCGAGGCCAGCTGCAGCCATGATCATCCCCAGCTCACAGGCGCTTTGGACGCCCAGGATGCGCAAGCCCAGCCGTGCGCCTGGATGAACCCGCAGCGTTCCACCGACGATGCCAACCGCCATCGGCAGCTCTAGTTGGCCCAGCAGCTGACCGTCGGCCTGCACCCGCCACGTCGCCAGCGGCGAATACACCCCCGACCGCGCCGCATACGCATGCGCTCCAGACTCGACGCCGCGCCAGTCGTTGCCCGTCGCAATCACCACTGGGTCAATGCCGTTCATGATGCCTTTGTTGTGCGTAGCCGCACGATAGGGATCAAGCTCGGCAAACCGACTGGCCAGGACGATGCCATCGCGCACCTGCTCACCGCTAAAGCCGTCGGTGGCTAGCACTTTGGCAGGCACCACGCAGCGCGCTCGCACCAGCCGCTTATCGGCGAGGTTTGACAGAATCCGCAGCCCAAAGCTGCCCCCGGATAGCTGCGCCAGCGGCTC
>JAGNNG010000353.1 GCA_017990795.1 Deltaproteobacteria bacterium | reverse complement strand
CCGGCGAGCTGCTGCTGAGTGCCCCGCGCGGCGCGCTGATTGAAGTAGACGGGCGCGTGGTGGGGGCGCTGCCGCTGCCTAGGCCGCTGCTGCAGGCGACGGGGACGCACGTGGTTGCGATCTCGCAAGGGAAGTGGCGGGCGCAGCAAGAGGTCAAGGTCCAGACCGCGCGCACCTGCGAGGTGCGGTTTAAGTCGGGTTCGCCCGTGGTGGTGGTGACGGTGCCGCCAGCGGTGCTGGTGCTGACCAAAGGCGTGGAGGCGCCGCTGCAGGACAAGCTAGAGCAGTCGCTGCCGGTACTGCTGAAGCGCGAGAACTTGGTGCCGGTGCTGGCGGCCTCGGCGCAGCGCTACTTTGGCGCGCTGGCGAAGTGCAGCTCGACGGCCACTTGTCTAAAGCCCGCAAAGGAGTTCGGGGCGGACTCGGTGCTGCTAAGCAAGCTCACGCGGGCGCGAGGCGGGGACGGCAAGGCCGCGGCAACCTATCAGCTAGAGATCGAGCTTCTAGATGTGGCCGTCGGGGCCGTGGCTGCGCGCAGTCAGACCCAGTGCGACCGCTGCACGCCCGAGAGCTTGACCACCCACTTTGGCAGCGCGGTGTCCAAGCTACTAAGCCAGTCGGTCGAGCGCGGTCGCAGCGAGCTTTCGATCACCAGTACTCCCGCTGGGGCCGAGGTCGTGGTCAATCAGCAGCCGATGGGCAAGACGCCGCTGACCAAGATGGTCTTTAGCGGCGCGGTGGCCCTGCAGGTGCGGCTCGACGGCTACGTGACGGACGAGCGCACGCTAGAGACCAAACCCGGCGACACCCAGCAGGTGGATGTCACGCTAAAGACCGAACAGGAGCCCGAGCCCAGCGCGCTGCTCTCCACCGAGGGCATGGGGCAGCCGAAGCGCCCGATGTGGCGACTGGCGGTCGGTGGAGCCGCAATCGGGGTCGGCGTCGGCATCCTGGGCCTGGGCATCGCCGCGCTATATCTGGACAACCGCTGTGTCGACAGCGGACAGCCCAGCCTGGGCGACGCCTTTGCCAACTGCAAGCCCGAGGGTGCAAGCGAAGCCAGGTACTACCAGACCCAGAGCTTGGGCATTGGCCTGACGGTAGTGGGCTCGGCGCTGGCCATCGGGGGTGCGGTGCTGGTTGCACTACCGCCTAAGCGCGCGAGCATCCAAGCCTTCGCCGCGCCGGCAGCTAGTGGCCTTCACCTCGGACTGCGCGCGCGCTTCTAAAATCAATCCTCGTCACTTGACTGCAGCAGCCAGGCTGGGTCGAGCGTCCGCAGGGCCAGCCCCAGCTCGGCTGGTCCTTCGTATGTTTACAGAGCTAGTTCCCCCTAAGAAAAGGAGTGTTCCAAGAATGCGTAACTTAATCCTCCCCTCCATCTTTGCTGTGGCCGTCCTGGGCGCTTGTGGCGGCGGCACCACCACGCCACCGACTGGAACTGACATGGCTGGTGCTGACATGGCTGGTGCTGACATGGCTGGCACGGTTGCCGATATGACCGTAGTCCCCCCCAAGGTCCGCGCTCCAGCAGCAAGCTGCGTGCAGGCCACCGTGAACTCGACCCAGGTCTTTACGGTCTTTAATAACCTAGCCCAGGGGAAGTGCAGCACCGGAACCTGCCACGGTGGCTCAACGCCGCCAAAAATCGCCGTCGCAGCTGATGTAAAAGCGATGGTCGGCCTGGCCTCGTTTTCCGACTTTAAGTACGTCGTCGCCAGTGATCCGGACAAAAGCTACCTGCTGTACAAGCTAGCCAACCAAGCCTCACTGGTTCCCAAAGGCGGCGGCGGAATCATGCCCCAGGGCGCGCCAGCACTTTCTGACGCGGACTACTGCACCGTCTATAACTGGGTCCGCTCCGGCGCGAACTAGCCGCTCGGCGTCTGCTCCAGTTGCACGCCCAAGTCGGCCTGGCTTGGGCGCGCAAGACCCTGCCCTGATGGCGGCGCTGACCGCTGCGGTCGAAAAAGACCTGTCACGATTCCGCGCGCTGACTAATATGAGCCCGCCCACATCCAGGGCCACTTCCAGGAGCTGTCCACATGGCACACATGGTTCAATGTAAAAAACTCAGCCGCGAACTTCCGGGGCTCGACTTTATTCCTTTCGACGACGAGCTGGGCGAGCGCATCTACCGCGAGATCTCCGCCGAGGGCTGGAAGATGTGGCTGGAGCACTCCAAGATGCTCATCAACGAGTACCGGCTGGACCTAGTGACCGCGCAGGCGTTTGAGTTCCTGCACACCCGCTGCGAGGAGTTCTTCTTTGGCGAAGGCTCGGCGCTGCCCCCCGACTTTAAGCCCGCCGAAAAGGGCCACGGACACGGCCACAGCCACTAGCCGACAGGCAATCAGCGCTGGTCTTGGCTGGCGCGCCCCCTTTTGGACCCGGAGGCCCGCTCTTGGCCATCGCGTTTCGCACCACCATCCCCGTCCGCTTCGGCGATGTCGACCATGCTGGCATCGTCTATTACCCCCGCTTCTACATCTACTTCCACGAGGCGTTTGAGGACTTCTTTAACGACAGCGGCCTGTCGTACGTAAAGATGCTCGACGTCATGCGCATCGGCTTCCCCACGGTCCACGTCGAGACCGACTTTAAGGGCCCGCTGCGCTACGGCGACAGCCTGGACATCGAGCTGACCGTGACCAAGCTGGGCCAGCGCTCGGCGACGATGCGCTATACCGGCTACCGACACCGCGACGGCCAGCTGTGCGTCACCTGCGAGATCACGATGGCCTGCGTCGATATGGACAAGTTTGCCGCCCGCGACATCCCCGACGACATCCGCAGCCTGTTTGCCAGGTTCAAAGCATGACCACCGCGAAAGCCTTGCCGCGCGCCGCTACGGTGCTGGTGTTGCGCGCTGCTCCCGCCAGTTCAGCACCAGCCACTGTCGGCGATGTAGAAGTGCTGCTGGTGCAGCGCAATAGTCGCGCCAGCTTTATGGCCGGGGCGTACGTCTTCCCCGGTGGCCGCGTCGATCCCGCCGACCTTGAGACTGCCGCCAAGTCAGCCTCTGCATCAGAGTCCGTACCGCTAAGAGCCGCCCGCCACGCCGCCGCGCGTGAGCTGGAAGAAGAAGTGGGCCTGGTCGTCAGCGAGCTGTCGCTGCTGCAGCGCTTTGCGCACTGGATTACCCCATCCGCCGAGCCCAAGCGCTTTGACACCGAGTTTTTTACCTTCGCGCTTTTGCCCCAGACTGACGGTCAGCTGCCCTCGCTAAGCATCACAGGCACCGAGGTTGCAAAAAATGCCGAGGTCGGCGCGCCGCTGTGGCTGTCGCCGCAGGCAGCTTTGCAGCGCTATCTGCAGGGGCAGCTGAACCTACCGCCGCCGACGGCATGCACGCTAGAGGAGCTAGCCGCCGAGCTGGAGCTGGTCAAAGCGCAAAACCAGGACTGCACTGCGCCAGAGC
>JAGNNG010000352.1 GCA_017990795.1 Deltaproteobacteria bacterium | reverse complement strand
CCCCAGGCTCAAGGCCGCCGCATCTATCAGCTGTTCTGTCTGGCCTTGGTCCTGACCCAGCTCGAGTTTCCGATCTTGTACGGCCTGCTGCTGGCGGGCTCGCCGCCCGTTGTGGCAGTACTGGTGCTACGCAACGTCCTGCTTTGGGTCTTGCTGGGGCTGACATTGCGGACTAGCCTACAAAGCCATGAAGGTCTGCATCACGATCGACATGGAGCATGACTGCCCGCCGTACTTAACCAGCTATCGCGGCGTCGAAGAGGGAACGCCCCGGCTGCTGGAGCTGTTTGCGCAAGAGCAGGTCGCAGCAACTTTTTTTACCACCGGTGACGTAGCCCGTCGCTATCCTCAGGTCGTCGAACAGATCGTAGCGGGCGGGCATGAGCTAGGCAGCCACGGCGACACCCATCGGCGCTTTAGCGACATGACCGCGATGGAGGCCAAAGAGGAGCTGGCTCAGAGCGGCCAGGTCTTGCGCCACTACTATCCGGTGACCGCATTTCGCGCCCCAAATCTGGACTTCCCCGAAGAGTTCTTGCCACTTCTGCTTGAGACTGGCTATCGCGTGGACTCCTCACAGGGGCGGCACAAGCGCGGAAGTTATCTGGTAAAGCCGGGTGTCACCAGCGGCGTTCGTCGCGTCCCCGCCTCGCTGTCGCCGACGCCACTGCGTACGCCTGGCCCAGTCCGCAACCTGCTGTGCAAGCTGATGAGCAGTCCCGCGGTCCTGTTTTTTCATCCGTGGGAGTTTGTGGACATGACCAAGGCTCCGATTCGGCTCGACTGTCGTATCCGCACCGGAGCGCCCGCTCTGTATCACCTGCGTGAGACGATGCGGTACTTCAAGGGCCAAGGCGCGCAGTTTCACACCATCAGCGCGCTGCCTGTTTAGCACTGGCTCTCCGCTGCATTTCCGTGCAACAGATGCCGCTTGGAAATGAGCGCCAAACATCCCGTCGTCCCCACAACAAACAGCACTAGCCCCGCCCCAGCAAAGAGGTCGTGGCGCTCCGTGATAGGCATCGTGGTGCTGGTGGGGATGGCGATACTGGCCTCGCGCTTTTTTGATCTGCGACAGGTTGTCAGCGCCCTACGCACGGCGGACTGGCGCTTGGTGCTGCTAGCCTGCGTCGCGGCGGCTGGTGGCTGCATGCTCAGCTGCAGTCGACGTCTGTGGCTGCTGATTCGTCCGCTGCCGCACAGTGGCGTTGGCATCGGCTTCTGGCCGCTGGTGTCGGTGTACTTTAGCTCTAGCGCCGCGAATCAAGTCCTGCCACCGCCCGCTGCAGAGGTCTTCCGCACCATCTTCCTGAAGCGTCGCTATGGCTACAGCCTGCCGCTGCTGCTGGCCAGTCAGCTGCTTGAAAAAGTAATCGATGCCCTGGGTCTAAGCCTGGAGACCTTGGTTGTCGCCCTCTTTTTGCCGCTGCCAAGCTACCTTCAGCGCTCCCTCTTCGTCTTCGCCAGCGTCACCGGACTTAGCATCCTCGCCATCTTGCTGAGCGCTTACTGGCACAGCGGTCAGCAGCCCGCCTCAGCGGAGCAAGACCAACCCTCGGAACAGTCGCCGAGCCTGGCTAGCAAGCTGCGGACTGCGCTGGCCCAGCTGGCGCGCGGCTTTTACTATCTGCGCCAGCCGCAAACTTGGGCCGCCGCTTTGTGGTGGTCAGTGCTAAACGATGTGGCCAATGCTGCATCCATGGGCCTGGTCCTACTTGCCCTCGGTGCCCCACTGCCGGTGGGCGCTTGGTTTGTACTTATTTTGGTAACGCGCCTGGCCGCAGTGGTACCAGCAACCCCCGGACAGCTGGGCGTAGTCGAGGCGGGGCTGGTCGTTACCATGGGCACGTTCGGGGTCGCGATGGATCGAGCGCTCGCTGTTGCACTGGTATATCGCTTGGTGCATTTTCTTCCCATCGTCTCGATCGGCGTTTTTGAGATGCGTAAGCAATCGGCAGTGCTCCCCAGCCTGACCGATGCAGAGGAGGCCCCTTGACCGAAGCACCGCGCTCGCGCGTATTTCAATTTTTCAGCCGCTACGTCGCACTGTCTGAGCGACGCACGCTGCCGCTGCTAGGCATCCTGCTACTGCTTGCGGGCTTTGCTGCGTTCTCAGCCTCCAAGCTGGAGCTGCACACTGATATGGCAGAGCTGCTTCCGGAAAAGCATCCGTCTGCAGTGGCCCTGCGCGGCATCGCGGGCCGCCAAAAGAGCGCCACCAACTTGGTGCTGCTGATGCACAGCCCCGACAAGGCCGCCAACATCAAGTTCGCCGAAGCCCTGCGTCCAGAGCTAGAGGGCCTGACTCCCAAGATCTTCAGCGAAATTCAGTGGAAGCCAGATACCGAGATCCCCGACTTTGCCGCCAAGTGGCGCTGGCTTTACGTTGATACCAAAGATCTCGATGATGCAGAGGCGCTGCTCGACCGCGTAATTGCCAATCGCGTCTCGCCCCTGACCGTTGACATCGAAGGGGACGCCGAGGCCGAGCTAAAAGCCCTGCGCACCAAGCTCAATCAGAAGCTGCCCGCCCGCAATAGCTCCGCGTATTTCGAGAACCAAGACGGCAACACGTTCTACCTGGGCATCATGATGTGGCGCGGACGCGATGGCCTGGCTACTAGCGGCGACCACGATACGCTGCGCGCCGTCAAGTCGATCGTCGCCAAGCTGGACCCGGCAAAGTTTCATCCGCAGCTGGTCGTGGAATACACCGGCCATGTGGCTCAAGCCATCGACGAGCAAAACGGCATCCGGGACGATCTCACCACGGCGACGGCGGTCTGCTTCTCCCTGGTGCTGCTTTCGATCTGGCTGTACTTCCGCCGCTTCGGGTTGCTGCTAGTCATCGGTGCTCCGGCGGTGCTGGGACTGCTGCTATCGCTGATGCTGGCCTCCTATACGATTCATTACCTCAACATCAACACGGCGTTTTTGATCTCCATCATCTTGGGCAACGGCATTAACTCTCCAATTGTGCTGCTGGCCCGCTACGGAGAAGAGCGACAGCGCGGGATTTCCGTCACCGAGGCGCTGACGACCGCGATGTCTGAGACTCTGCTGGGCACCGCCACGGCGATGCTGGCGGCAAGCATCGCCTACGGCAGCTTGCTAGCAACGGGCTTCCGCGGCTTTAACCAGTTTGGTCTGCTCGGCGGCGCCGGAATGCTGCTGGCCTGGAGCATGACTTTTGTGCTCGTCCCACCGCTGGTGGTCTTTGGCGAGCGCGTCTTCCCCGGTCGGCTGACCCCGCGCCCAAACTTCTTCCACCTGCCGTTTTCATTTATGGGCAAGGTGGTCTCGCGCTGGCCCGTCGCGCGGGTGGTAGTGACGCTGGGGTATGTCTCCGTGGCCATCGGTCCGATGCGCGGCTATCTGCAAGACCCGCTGGAGTGGGACTTTAACAACCTGCGCACCGAAGCCA
>JAGNNG010000351.1 GCA_017990795.1 Deltaproteobacteria bacterium | reverse complement strand
ACCTAGACCAGCGCGAGGTGCTGATCGTAGTGCCGCCGTACGCGCCGCCGATTGGCTAATAGTGCGGGGGCTAAAACGTCAGCCGCGCGCCGGTGCGTAGATACAACGGGGCTTGGAAGGCGGTGGGCTGGCCGTAGTTGCTGTTGTAGATGGCTTCGGTGCCGTCGGGGGTCTTCAGATGCGCAAGGTCTTTGGGCTGGCCGTTTAGGATCGAGCCGACCGTGGACGAGGTGTAGATGTCATCGACGTTTAGGACCTCGCGCTGGTTGGCCAGGTTGATGACGTCTAGGTACAGGCCCAGCAGCGTGCTCTTGCCAAGGCGGTGGTCGTAGCCGACGTGCAGATCCAGCTGGGTCACGGTGGGGGTGCGTCCGCCCGAGCCGCGCGGCAGGATGAAGACCTCGGCGGGACCAGCGTTGGCGTGGGTGCCTAGGACCTCGATGGGACGACCCGAGATGGCGGTAAAGGTCAGGCCCGCCGTCAGCGAGCCGCGCGTGAGGATCGGGTGCTGGTAAAAGCCGGTGACCTTGAAGTTGTGCGGACGGTCGGTGGGCAGCGGCCCGGTGCGGTTGGCCAGCAAGTCCAGGTAGTCAAACTGCGTCGAGGTATGCGGGTTGAGCTGGCCGTTGTTGCCGCTGTAGATGCCAGGGTAGTTGCCCAAGGTGCGCGAGTAGGTGTAGCTGGCCAGGACGCTGACGCGAGAAGACAGGCGCTTGTTGGCGGTCAGCACCAGCGCGTTGTAGGTGCGCACGGCGCGCGGAAACAGAGCGAACGCGTTATAGGCGGCCAGGCGGCTCTGGGCATTGGCGAGCGCTTTCTGGTCGGCCTCGGTGGCTCCGGCAGCAGAGGCGGTGGTCTCTAGGCGCGCGACGTCCTCGGACAGCTGCTTGACCACGCCGGCATCGACCGGCACGCCGGGATTGGCCAGAAAGTAGTTGGCTCCGTCTAGCGACAGGTCGTCAAAGGCGTTGGTCAGCTCGCGGTAGATGTAGCTGGCGCCAAGCAGCAGGTCGGCGCCGACATCGACCTGGATGCCGGCCACAATCTCGTCGGTGGTCGGTGCCTTCAGACCGGGCAGCGTCTGGTACGGATTGCCGCCCGCCAGAAAGCCTTGGGACAGGTCACAGCCAGCGCCCACTCGAGGAATCGGGCGACCGCCGTCCTGGCGCGGGCTCTGCGGGCAGCCGCTGGGGAAGCTGACGAGCAGGCCCTGGTTGCTAAAGGCGCGCTCGCCGACGTCGGCAGGGATGGACTCAAAGAAGCGGCCATAGTTGAAAAAGACCTTGCTGCGTCCGGGGCGGCGGGTCAGCTGCGTGAAGTCGTAGACCAGGCCGACGCGAGGGGCAAAGCTGTGCAGCACGCTTAGCTGCACGGTGCTGGTGGTGTCTAGCAGCTCTTGGCCGTCCCAGCGCACGCCCAGGTTCAACACCAGACCGGGCACCGGGCCGACGCTGTAGCTGTCGCGCAGGTAGACGCCGTAGCTGCGGTTGTCGGTCACAGAGTGGAAGCGGTCGAGCAGCACCGAGTTGCCCATCGCATCACGCCCGCCAAAGCCCACCGAGAACAAAAGGTCGCTGCCATCCGCGTTGCTATTAAAGAAGCGCCGCCCCGAGGTCGGATCGGCAGGGTCCAGCGCCTTGCCGACGTAGATGTTGCTGCTGTCGTTGCGCAGGAACTGAAAGTCGACACCGGCCTTGATGGCGTGCAGTCCCAGCGCGTGGACAAACAGCGTGAAGGCCGCCAGCGCCTGGTGACGCTGCAGCACTTGCTCGCGATAAAAGCCCAGGCCGATGCCGTAGCTGGTGACCGGGCAGGGGTTAAACAGGACCGCGCCGCTGGCGGTGTTTTGCTGCTGCGGGCGACACGGGGCCACCGCCTCAAAGTCGGCCAGCGAGAACGGCGCGTCCGCGCTAGCGGTCAGGTTGTACTGCTCTTGCTCGGGCTGCGTGGGGCTCTGGGTCTGCGACTGGTAGTGGAAGCCGTATAGCAGCTCGACTTGCAGCTGCTTTTGAAACAGCTTGCCGATGTAGCGCAGGCTGGCGTCGTGGACTTGGTTGACCTCGGAAAAGCCTTTGGACGCGACGTTGCCCGAGCCAATCTCAGTGTAGCTAGACACCGTGCTCGGCGAGGCCAGGTACTGCAGATACAGGTCGTGATCCGTGGCCAGGTGCAGCTGCAGCTTGGCGATGCCGTTATAAACGCGGCGGGACTGCGTAAACTGCTGAGCGTAGTCTAGCTCCTCGGTCTTTAGCGCCAGCTTGCGCGGGCCGACGCAGTACAGGGAGTTGGCTAGGTAGCTGGGACACGAAAAGTCCGACAGCGCAGCGGCACTGCCGGTGGTGGCGTCAAAGATTTGGCGGCGGCCGCGGCGCTCGGTGTCGACGCTCTGCGAGGTGACGGCCAGGCCCGCGTAAAACCAGATGCGGTCACGCCACAGCGCGCCTCCCAAGTCGGCGGCCACATCCCAGGAGTTTTGCTCGGGCCGAGTGCGGGTGACGATGGCTTCGCCCAAGCGCGCGACGCTTGGCCCGGACAGCTGCAAGGGCACGATGGAGCCGTAGATACCGCCGTGTAGCTCGTTGCTGCCGCTCTTGGTGACGATCGAGATCACGCCGCCGGTGGCGCGGCCATACTCGGGCTGGTAGCCACCGGTGAGGACGTTCATCTCTTTGATGAAGTACTGGCTGACCTGGGCCCCGATGACGCCGCTAGCCGGGTCGGTGGTATTGACGCCATCAATCAGGTAGGAGTTTTCCGCGCCGGTCGCGCCGGAGATAGAGACGCCGACCTCGCTGCCGCGGATGTTGACGCTGCCGTTGCCGCCGTTGAAGTTGCGCGGCGCGACGTTGGCAGTGCCGGGCGCCAGGGCCAGTGCGCTCTCGAAGGTGCGACCGCGCTGGGGAGTGTGGCGCAGCAGCTCTTGGTTTACTTCGACGCCAGTGGTGGCGCTGGCAGTGTCGAGGTTGGGCGCCTTTTCGACGATGACTTTGACCTCCGAAGGCTGTTGGGAGGTGCGTAGGTTGGCATCGACCGTGACGGTCTTGCCGACGCTAAGGCGCAGGCCGGTGCGGACCAGCTGCGGCTCCTCGGCACCGCCGTAGTAGATGCGGATGACGTAGTCGTCGCCGGGCGGCAGCTGCGTGATTAGGTAGTGACCGCGGGCATCGGTGATCTCGGCCTGCAGCTCGGGAATGGCGGGGCCGGTGATGGTGACGGTGGCCCCGGTCAGGGCCTTGCGGCTACGCGCATCGCTGATGGTGCCTTGGACCTGCGCGTTCTGCAGCTGCGCCTCACTGCGCGAGACGGTCAGAAGCTGTGTTAGCAGCGCCAGCGCGCCCACCACCGGCGTCCGTAGCAGCCACGAAGACCTGCGGGCGGAAGCCGCCACTACCCCCAACACCAGCCCAGAGCGTAATGACCCCGTA
>JAGNNG010000350.1 GCA_017990795.1 Deltaproteobacteria bacterium | reverse complement strand
CGCCAACATGCCGGACTTCGCGCCGGACGGAAAGTCGGTGGTGTTTGCGCGCAGTGCGATGTGGTGTCCGTTTGGTCCCTGCACGCTATCGACCACCGGAGCCAGCCTGTACACCGTCGAGTTCAAAGGCATGGACGGCTTCGGGATGCCGCAGCTGCTGGTGCAGTCCGATGGTGCCAATAACTACTATCCGTCGTTTTCTCCCGATGGGCGCTTTGTGGCTTACAACAAGGCAGCGGGCGACTCGTACGATGCCAAAGACGCGCAGGTGTGGGTGGTTCCGGCCAAGGGCGGCACACCTATCAACCTGGCTTCTGTAAACGATATCGTCGGCAACTCGTGGCCCAAGTGGAGCCCGTTTGTGCATCGCTTTGGCTCTAGCTCGATCCTGTGGCTGACGTATTCCAGTCGGCGCACCTATGGGCTGCACGGAAGCACCACGGCGCAGATCTGGATGGTGCCGGTGGACATCGCCAAGCTGGAAAAAGGTGAGGCCTCGACCTACCCGCCGTTCTGGCTGCCGTTCCAAGACCTGCGCACCGGGAATCACATTCCGGCCTGGGTGGAAAAGGTCGACCGCTTGCCTTGCACCGTCGAAGAAGAAGGCAAAGTCTGCTCCGCCGGCGAGCGCTGCATCAGCGGTTACTGCACCCCGGTTATTCAGTAGCGACTCCGCCCGTCCTCGTAGCTCCTCGCACAGCCTCACACCTCTTCCTTCGGACCCACGGCTGCCAGGTCATCGGGCCTGCGCTGGCCACGCGGTAGGTCGTAAATTTTCTATTCAGCGTCGGTACACCCAAGCTAGGCGGCACGTGTTACGCTCTGGCAGGCACTCATATGCTGAGCGATGACGAGGACTCCCAGGAGCAGCTGCGGGCACAGAACGTGGCTCTGGTCCGGCGCGTACTTGAGCTGGAGCAGCAGCTTGCGCTTGTAGCCCAGCAGCTCGCGCAGCACCGGGCGGAGGCCGCTGCGAGCGTACTTGGGAATCGCATCAAGCAGCTTGAGCAGAGTGAAGAACGCTTCCGCATCATCGCCGAGCACAGCACAGAGCTCATCAGCCTTCATGACAGCAGTGGCCATCGTCTGTACGTCGCGCCTTCCGTCGAGGAGGTGCTGGGCTACTCCACTGACGAGCTGGAGAAGGTCTCAAACTACTCGCTGATGCCGCAGGAGGATCGGCTGCAAGGTGCGATTGCGGCTCAGCGCGTGCGCAGTCACGGGCATGCGGAGCTGAGCTGTCGGCTACGGCATCGCAACGGCTCGCTGCGCTGGATTGACGCGGTCGGCTACAAGGTGCCCTGCGGCGAGGACTATTATCTGCTGTGGCTGGGGCGGGATGTCACGGCGCAGCGTCTGCTGGAAGTCCAGCTACGGCAGGCGCAAAAGATGGAGGGCATCGGTCGTCTGGCGGGCAGCGTGGCGCATGACTTTAACAACCTGCTGGTGGTCATCGCGGGCTGTGTGGACCTGGCCAGTCTGGCGCTGCCGCCCGGACATCAGGTGCAGCTGGACCTGATGGAGATTCAGCAGGCCTCGCAGCGGGCGACGGGACTGACGCGTCAGCTGCTGACCTTCGTGCGTCGGCAGCCGAGTGAGCCGCGCGTGCTCGACCTGAATCAAGTCCTGCGCGACCTGAGCAAGCTGCTGCGGCGCCTGATTCGCGAAAACATCGAGCTGGTCACCACGTTCGATCAGAGCATCGGCTGCGTGCGCGCCGACCCCGGCCAGATTGAGCAAGTGATCATCAACCTTGCCGTCAATGCCTTCGATGCCATGCCGCGTGGTGGGCGACTTAGCATCAAGCTCAGCTCGCAGGTTCTGACCGAGGCGCAGGCCGCTGCGCTGCGGGTGACAGCAGGGCCTTTTGTGGTGCTCTCAACCAGCGACACCGGTACGGGGATGACGTTGGAGGTGCAGCGCCACCTGTTTGAGCCGTTTTACACCACCAAGGCGGATGGACGCGGCACCGGTCTGGGTCTGGCGACCTGCAATGACATTGTAAAACTCCACGGCGGTGCCATTCAGATCGACAGCGAACCAGGCAGTGGCACGCGTGTCCGGGTCTACCTACCGCAGCTGGATGTGAGTACTCCGGAAGCTGCTGCTCCGGTGGTATTGTCGTCGCTGCCGCGTGGGACTGAGCACATCCTTCTGGTCGAAGATGAGCCTACCGTCCTGGCCTTGAGTGCGCGGATTCTGCGTGAGCAGGGCTACTCGGTGCAGGAGGCTTCGCGCGGGGATGTGGCGCTGCGGATGCTCTCTCCGACGGCGCCGCCTGCGCTGCTACTCACCGACGTGGTCATGCCTGGGATGGACGGTCGCACCTTGGCGCGGCTGCTGCGCGAGACCTGGCCTGACCTGCGGGTGCTGTTTATGTCCGGCTACACCGACCACGATCCAGTGGACTCAGAGCAGCTGGAACATCGCTGCGCTTTTGTGCAAAAGCCATTTACCCCCGCACTGCTGCTGCAGACGGTACGGGCACTGCTGGACAGCGACTGCATTACCAGCGGTCGGGGGCGACTGGGTGACTAGTCCCAACGGTCGCTGACGCAGTTGCTTCTGCGCCACTTGGGTCGTCTGGGATGTTCGGATGAAGCAGGGCTTAGCCGCTGGCTTTGGGATCGCTGGGGGCGGCTGCCTGAGCGACCTCACTTGGTTCAGTTGCGGCTGCGGTGGCCGGAGCCGGATGTGTCGGAACCGCATGTGGTCGTCCCGGCGTGTGTCCCGGTCCTGGTGGCGGTCCGCCGTCTCCTGCACCACGGGGTGGTCGCCCGCTTGCTGCCTGCTGGTCTTCGCCCTCTTTTCGTCGCTGCAGCAGCGGTCGCAAGATCCCGAGCCAGGTGCCAATGAGTCCCGCCAGTCCACTTAGCGCGCTAGAGCCTGCGACGGCGATCTCCTTGATGCGCTGCGAAGTGCTGACGTTGACCAGGATGGTGACGCGCTGCAGCTTGACCCTTCCCGCTTTTTGCGAGCCGTCGACCAAGTTGGTCAGCAGCACGGTCAGGTTCTTTTGACCTTCCTGCTTCGGCGTAACGGCCCACTCCCAGACCGCTACGTCCTCATTCGTTAGCGTCTGCTCGGCTTGCGTCAGCGGGCGAATTTCAAAGTCGGCATCTGAGTCGGGCCGCAGCTCCACCCGCAGCAGTTCGGCCAGCTTCAGGTCGCGCGCAATGGTTGCGGTGGTGGCAGATGTGGCGGTGGTCTCGCCTGCGACCAGCTCGGCATCCACTAATTTTTGCAAGATCGCTCGTCCGGCGGTGGCGCGCACGTGGACGCTCTGCCCAATCGTCATTTCGGGGTCGGCACGAACCGCAAAATGACCAGCAAACAGCTTCTCTGCGGCTTGCTCTGTGCTGGGCGCAGGTGCTTGGGGGCTAGCTGTCGCGGTGCCAGTTACCGTCGCTGCCGGCGTTGCCATGGGC
>JAGNNG010000349.1 GCA_017990795.1 Deltaproteobacteria bacterium | reverse complement strand
CGGCGATGCTGGCGTTTTTAACCGCGCGCGCCATTCCCGGCGTCGAGGCCGTGACCCAAGGCCGCTACGCGCGCACGCTCCTACATGAGGGTGAGCGCGGCGTGGTGCTGATCGAGCCGGGCGATGATACCTGCCTTTATGCCACGTTGCAGTTCCCGCGCCTGCACGCCTGGCCGACGATCCTGGGGCGCTTACGGCGCGTCTTTGATCTGGTAACTGACCCGGCGGTCATTTGTGCGCACCTGGCCCAAGATGCCGCGCTGGCACCGCTTTTAGCGCAACGGCCCGGACTGCGCGCCCCCGGGGCCTGGGATGGCTTTGAGCAAGCCGTCCGCGCGGTCCTGGGTCAGCAAGTCTCAGTCAGCGCAGCACGCAACCTAGCTGCCACCTTGTGTGCTGCGTATGGCGAACCCGTCGAGACAGAAGCCGCTTCCGTGCTGGGTCTTTCGCGGCTGTTTCCCACTCCGCAGCGACTGCTGGACGCCGACTTAAGCGAGCTTGGGATGCCACAGGCGCGCAAGAATGCCATCGTTGGACTGGCGACAGCGACGGTAGCCGACCCAGACCTATTTAGTCCCAAGCGCAGCCTGGATGAAGCCGTAGCGCAGCTGCGCGCGCTCCCAGGCATTGGCGAGTGGACCGCGCAGTACATCGCGATGCGGGCGCTGCGCGAGCCCGACGCATTCCCGCACACCGACGTGGCGCTGCTGCGCGCGCTGACTGACAAAAACGGGCAGCGACCTAGCCCCGAAGCACTGCTAACGCGAGCAGAGCAGTGGCGACCGTGGCGCGCCTATGCCGCTTCGCACCTGTGGGCTGCCGACGCTGCTGCTCGTGAAGAACAATCGCTGCTACCGGAGAATAGACATGACGACTAAGCCGCTGCTGCTGACGATGGACCGCATCGCAACCCCGCTGGGTGAGGGCCTGCTGGGCGTGGACTCGCAAGGCGTCCTGCGCGTCTTTGAGTGGATCGATCACGAAGCTCGAACGCTGCAGCTGCTGCGACGACAATACCCGGACGTCGAGCTGCAGTCGGGCGCAGCGCCACAGGCTACTCGTCGCGCGTTTGACGCCTATTTTGCGGGGGAGCTAACGGCGCTAGATGGCGTGGCCACGCAGACCGGCGGCACCGAGTTTCAGCGTCGGGTGTGGACGGCTTTACGCACGATCCCGGTCGGTACCACGCTCAGCTATCAAGCGCTGGCGACCCGCATCGATTCACCACGAGCCGTGCGCGCCGTCGGTCTGGCCAACGGCAAGAACCTTATCGGGCTGGTGATTCCGTGTCATCGCGTGATTGGTTCCGACGGGACACTCACTGGCTACGCAGGGGGTCTGGCCCGCAAGCGCTGGCTCTTGCAGCACGAAGGCGCCGTCTTTCGCAGCGCCGAAAAGCCGCAAGATCCACGCGGCCTGCAGACACTGCTAGCGATTTAAGGACGGGTTACGGGATCGATCGGAGTGTGCGGAAAGTCGGTCTGACCGCGCCGGGCGTGCTCGATAGCGGCCATCACGGCCAGCGAGACTTCCTCGCGATAAGGACGCGCGACGACCTGCACTCCCACCGGCAGCCCAGCCGCACCTGCGAGCACACTGGCGCAGCGCTTGGAGAGGTCATCGATCGGCTGCGGCCCGCTCCAGCGGGTCTCGTCGTCGCGCACCCGCGTCACCGGCACCACTCCGGCGGGGAAGTTGAACATGACATAGCGAAACATATACGACAGCGTCAGCACCAAGTCGCCCGAGGTGCCCAGTGGCATCGCCGGAATGACGTGCGGCGGACAGACAACAGCGTCGAGCTCGGCCTGGTTCCAGGCGTCCAGCTCGCTGTGCCGCATGGCGGTGCGCTGCGCGGTTAGGCGCCACAGCTCCTCGACGGGCTTTTCGCCCAGGGACTGCAGCAGGCGCGCCATGCGGTGCTGACCTTTGGCCTGCAGAATCTTGGCCATAAGCAGCCGCGCCGGCGACGGCAACAGCCCTGCCTGCATGGTCGGCTTGAGCTGCGCACATACCGGGTCGCGCGCCAGCTGCTTGCGGAGCGTCGCACCACTATCGGCAGCCAGCACCGCCAGCCACACATACACGATGTCTTGCGGCACCGGCGGCTGGTAGGGAATCAGCGTCGCGCCAGCATCTTTCAACGCGGCCACCGCGACCCTTACCGCACGCTGCAGCGGCGGCGCGGGCGACAAGAACCCGTCGTCCTCGAAGTAGCCGATGCGCAGGCCCTTTAGCGACACCGCAGCACTATCGGGAAACGGCAGCGGCACCACGCCCGGATCACGACGGCTCATCCGCAGCGGGTCCAGCGCACCGAACACCAGTTGCAAGTCACGCACCGTCCGCGCCAGCGGCCCCATCTGCGCGCGCACCGTCTCTTGACCGGGGATGCCGCCTTGCATGCCGCGATTTGACCAGCGATCCACCGTCGGCTTTAGACCCGCCACGCCGCAAAAGTGCGCCGGGATGCGAATCGAGCCGCCGATGTCCGAGCCGATGCCCAGCGGTGACTGCCCGGTCGCAATTGCTGCGCCCTCGCCGCCCGACGAGCCGCCCGGACTGCGACCTGTGTGCCACGGATTTTTGGTCACTCCGTAGACAGCGTTATCTGACTCTTGCACCAGCAGCAGCTGCGGCACGTTGGTCTTGCCCAGGATGACTGCGCCGGCGCGCCTGAGCTCAGCGACGGTCACAGCATCGGTCGTCGCAGGCTGATTGGTGCGGCTGCGCAGCCCCAGCGTCGAGTCGGTTCCGGTCACGTCAATGTTGTCCTTGATCGTGATCGGCAGACCCAGCAGCGGCGGCAGCGTCGAGTCGCGACCGGACTGCCGAGCGGCATCTGCCTGCGCCGCCTCACGCAGAGCATGTTCATCGAGCTGCGCGGTAAAGCTGCCGACCTTGCCGTCAACCTGGTGCCGTCTCGCAATCAGGGCCTTCACGACCTCGACCGAGCAGGTCTGACCGCTACCTAGCGCCGCCAACAGCGCGGTGGCATCCATCTGGTAAAGCTGGGTGTCGTTCATGGTCGCCAGGATATCAGCCACCAGCCCCGCTGCACTGCGCATCTGAAAACCGCGCCAAACAAGCCGCCAATCTGCCCGACTGCACTAGTGCGCCACCGTCCGCGCACGGGCTGCTTGACTTATGCGGCGCTGCGGAATACGTCGGTGTGTACGATGCACTCGACCTCTGATTTGCGTACGAAGCGGCTGCTGGATCTGGTGGTCCTGCTGCTGGATGCCCGCCGCCCGATTGCCTTTGCTGAGCTGCGCGAGCAGTTTGGCGAGTACCGCAGCGCCAAACCCGAAGCCGGCCAGCGTGCCTTTGAGCGCGACAAGGCGACGCTGCTTGAGATGGGCGTGCCGCTGCGCTTTGTCACGGCAGAGGACACCGCTGATGCTCCGGCAGAAGGCGGCTACCTCATCGACC
>JAGNNG010000348.1 GCA_017990795.1 Deltaproteobacteria bacterium | reverse complement strand
GCAAAGCGCTCAAACAGCGCCGCCGTGGACAGCGTCTGTACCGCGCCCTCTGGCTGGCCATCGCGCGTCGGTAGGTCCAGCAGGACTTGCTCGGGCCCGCGGGGCACCACAAAGTCGCGCACAATCAGCACGCCCCCCGTCCGCAGCGCTGCCGTCTGACTACGCAGCGACCGCCGCACCGGCTCCAGCGAAAAGCCATTAAAGCTCGTCAGGTGGTGCCACACCGACGAGTTGAGGACGCCATCCAAGCTATCGGGCGCAAAGATCGGCTCGGCAATGTCGCCCAAGCGAAACTCGAGGTTGGGCCGCTGGTAGCGCTGCTGCGCGTAGCTCACCGACTCTGGCGCCACGTCGACGCCGATGACGTGCAGGCCGCGATGCAGGTTGGCCAAGTCAAACGAGCCCGCCCCCGAGCCTGAGCCCATGTCCGCCAGCACCCCATGCACCGGAAAGTACGCCGTGGTCAGCGCCACTTTCTGCTGCATCGACTTGTCCATGCCCGCGTAGTAGGCCGCGTAGGCATCGGCATCACCTCGCGCCTGGGCAGCATACACGCCCGTCGCTGCAGCCCCGGTCGAGGCAGTTGTCGCAGCAGGTTCAACAGCCGGCAGACTCATCAGCACTCCTTATCAACACATCTGAAGGCGAGTCAACGATCACAGCAATTTCAATCAGTTAGACTAATTTACTGCATTACACATCAATACAATCAACATAACAAACACGCAAGAAAGCACATTCATTTACTCACGATATTTACCGACCAAATTACCAGACAATTCAGCGGATTCACAGGCGGGCTTTTGGTACCATTGGTCAGATGACAGTTGTCCTGATAACCAGGGTGGCGCCAAGCGGTGTCTCGTCAGAGACAGAGCGTCGTCAATTGGCAATCACGTCCGCGACATTGGGGCACAGACGCGTTGAAGATGAGAACCAGTCTTCTCACTTTATTTGCAATTTAAATACCGCCTTGGCGTGCGCAGCTCACTCA
Source organism: Deltaproteobacteria bacterium (assembly GCA_017990795.1). Classification (GTDB taxonomy): domain Bacteria; phylum Myxococcota_A; class Polyangia; order Palsa-1104; family JAEUJZ01; genus JAGNNG01. The sequence goes on along the minus strand of JAGNNG010000348.1, from coordinate 2,445 downwards.
TTTCTATCAAGCAATTCGGATAGATATGACAGACCTAGGCCAGTATGGCTAGCAAGCTGCCACCACTTGCACATACAACCTGTGCATACAGCGGAAATAGCGGAGATCTAGATGCGACTGCGCACACAACTGCTGCTGTGGGCCCTGGCCACTGCTGTGCTCTGCGGGATCTTTGGCACTTGGCTGCTGGGACTCAATGCCCAGCGCAGCGCCGGACAGCTTCTGCAAGGTGAGCTCAAGGCTGGTGAGCAAGCGCTGCTGCGACACTGGGCAGCACGACGCGCACAGCGACGCAGCGCATACGAAGCGATCGCACGCCAGAACCAGCTCATCACCAGTCTGAGCAGCGGCGATCGCGCGCAGCTTACGGAAGTCGCCAAGCTAGCGCGCGCGGCGGGAGCAGACGTCGTGGTGATCATCGACCGGGCGGGCACGCTGCTAGCCAGCGAAGGCAACAACGCAGCCCGACTGTTCGAGGCCACGACCTGGAACGTACTCAGCGAGTCCGGCTCGATGATTCAGCTCGACGGGATGCTGCTCGATGCCATCCGCACCCCGATTGGCAACGAAACCATCTTGGGCTTCATCGTCGCAGCCAACCGCCTCACTTCCGAGCAGCTGCGCTCTGACAGCGAGCCGCTGGGTCTGATGACTGCGATTGCGATCGATGGCGTGGTAACTAGCATGTTGCCGCCGGACCTGATGACGACGGCGCGCTGGGGCGACGACCCCTCGGCACAGCTGCCCAAGCTGGCCGAGCGCTATCAGCTGCGCGCTTCCACCCTCGGCTCGGCGCGACTGCTGGTGGCGGTGCCCAATACCAAAGTGGATGCGTTTACGACCGAGTTCATTAAGCAGGTCTCGGTGGTGTTGCTGCTGATCCTGCTGGCGCCTGTGGCAGTGTCCCTGGTGCTGCTGGAGCGCGTCTCGGTACCGCTAGAGCGCTTGAAAAAGGCCTCCCAGCTGCTGGGTCAGGGCCGCCTGAGTCACTGTCGGCTGTATGCCAAGCCGCTGGCCTCGCGCAACGATGAGCTGGGATTGATCGCCCGCTCGGTTTTGGAAGCGGCCAGCAAGCAACACCAGGTCAGTAGCCAAAGTCAGAAGCTGCTCAAACAACTTGAAGGCTTGGTGCAGACGATTGAGACGGTCGCAACGGGCGTGGTAGACGGCACGCGCAAACAAGAGCGCTGCATCGAGGATCTGACGGGCGTCCTGTTGCCTCTGACGCAGGCCTTGGACGCGACAGCCCTGGGGATGGAAGACGCGCACAGCCAAGTGGTGTCGCTGTCGCTGTCGGCCAGCGCGACGGATCAGTCACATTCCATGCTCACGACGGCAGCACGGCGCGCAGAAGCGCTGCTTAGCAACAAGAGCGTCGAAGAGTCGCGGGCAGTGCGCACCGCCAGCGTCATGCAGCAAGTGGGCGCCATCATTCAGCTGCTTTCCGAGCAGCGAGAGGCGCTGCAGAAGTTCCGCGATCAAGTCAACGTGCTGCGAGGCCGCATCGACCAAGCCATCGAAGGCAAGCCCAACGCCGACGAGCGCTCGCAGCAAGCGCAGCGGATGACCCAGGAAGCGCGCAGTCTGTCGCAGCAGCAAGCGGTAGAGGCCGACAGCTTACGCACCTCGGCGGAGATCCTGCGCGGTCACCTCGGCGAGCTGCAAAAGCTGGTGGGCACGCTGGAGCTACGTCCCAGCGACAAGAGCCCAACCGCTGCAGCCAACAAGCAAGGCAAGGACAGCGATGAGGTCGAGCCGCGCAGCAAGCGTGATGCGGGTAGCCAGCGCGGCACGTCTGCAGGAGGACGCCCGCCCCAAGCTGGCAGTCGCAGCGACCTAGGCTCCGGCAGCAGCAGCGAGGAGCGCCTCCGCGCCAGCACCGCCAGCTCCAGCAGCAACCTGCGTCCGGTAAACCTCGTCGGGCATGCCTCCAGCTCTAGCAATCCGCAGCTCAGCCTGTCTCAAGACGAGCTGACACCACCGCCTCGGTCCGCGGGGCCCAAGACCTCGGGCGGGCATCGCACCAGCGGCACCCTGCCCACCTACCACCCCGGAGGAGCCGCATCCGACGGCACAGCACCGATGCACTCCGGGAGCCATCCCAAGCTCAGCGCGATTCCAAAAAGCGCAGCAGGTAGCGTAGCGGCAGACGCGAGCAGCCTCGAACCCAGCTCACGCAAGCGCACCGGCAGCAGTGGCGCCCGCCGTCCTATCCAGGATGTAAGCGACCTAAGCAGCGATGGCAGCAGCTCCTCTACAGAGGCAACTCCAGTCGCTGCCAGTGAAACCGAAAGCGCCCTGGGCAGTCGTCGAGGCACCAGCCGCCGCAAGTAGCCGTCCGTGCCGGCTCGCACACGCATTGACAGGTTGGCTGACGCTAAGCTGTAATGCGCCCATGTTCTCGACGCTGCTACGTGAAGGTGGACAGTTTTCGCGACGCTATGC
>JAGNNG010000347.1 GCA_017990795.1 Deltaproteobacteria bacterium | reverse complement strand
GCGACGATGCTGGTGTCGGCGATGATGTACAGCGCGACGACATCGCTATCGCTTTTGGCCGACTCGGGAACCAGGGTCTTTAAGTTAGACCAGTCGTTCTGAATCAGCGCCGGGCGGACTGTCTCCGCCATGGTCTGCGTCATGACCTGGGCGCGGGACTCAAGAGCAGAGTCGTACGCCTCAGACAGTCGGTGGGCCGCATCATCAAACGCTTTGCGGCTGTAGTAGGTGCTTGTGTAGCCCAGGAGGCCCACGATAGACAGGACCAGCAGCAAGCTGGTGGCTATCATCTTTACGCTGATCGAGACGCCCCGCTGAGTAGCCATTGTCCTCGAGTCTACGCACCCTTGCCCTGGGGGTCAATGACCGGTACGATCAGCGCCATGAATCCAGCCCTAGAGCGGTTTATCGCTCAGTTTAAGGCGACTGCAGATGCCATCATTGACAGCTGGTTCATCTGCGATACCGAGCGCAATATCGTCGAATACAACCGCGCCTTTTTTGCCTTGTTCCCGCGTCCCGAAGCGCGGCAGCTGAAGGTGAAAAAGTGCCACGAGGTCATGCGGCTGACGATCTGCCAGAACGCCTGTATTGCCCAGCAGTGCTGGCGGGAAGCGCGCCACGTTCGCTTGGACGAGATTGATGGCAAGCCTATCGGCCAACCAGAAGAGAACTCGATGCGGCGCTATGTGCTGTCCTCGATTCCAATCTTGGACGAGAACAACAATCCCGTCGGCGCGCTAGAGATTCAGCGCGATGTGACCGATGAGGCGCAGGTGCAGGACAAGTACCGCAAGATGCTGGACAACGAAGCCCGCGAGCGTGAGCGTCTAGCGCAGCAGATTCGCAGTCGCACGCGCGAGCTGCTTGATACCAACCGGCTGCTCTTGAAAGTGCAAAAAGAGCTAGTGTCCCACAAAAAGGGCATGGCGCTGTAGCGACGGATTCTTTGGCTGGCAGTCGGTGAAGATGGCTGCCAGCGCTAGGTCCCCTTGACTAGGTATTCTTCAACTTCGTCGGGCGTACTGCTGACAAAAACGGCGAAGCCATCTTGGCGCGTATGCCTTCGTACTTGCAGGGTGCCAACCGAGGTCTTTACCAGGACGGCCACGCGGCGGAAGGTGGCAAACAGGCGAGGGCGCTGCACGTTCATAATCGCCTCGAATGCTGGGTCGTTGCGCCCCGGTGCGTCGCGCAGGTCGATGCGCAAATAGCGAGAGCGTCGCCCCAAGCGATCCATCGCCGTGTTGATGCGCTGGTATTCGGTCTCAACGTCTTTGACAGTAGGGAAGGGCGATTGTGTGCGGACCAGTGTCACCACGCTGGACTGCACGTCTAGCGAGAGGATGAAGTAGTCATTGTGTAAGACTTCTTTCATCTTACGACGGACGCTCTTTCGTTCGGGGCTGCCGTCCGAAGGTCACATTGCTGCTGCAAGGGTTGCGGATACCCACAGGCCCCCTGCTTGACGCTGGCACCAAGTAAAGCTGCGCTTCGACGGTGATCGGCGTACGTAGACCTAGTATTTGGCAACTGGTAGCTGCGCACAATCTCTGCAGCACATGCGACGGCAGCAACCGCGCTTGTCGCTGAGCGACGGAAGTCGTGGGTATTCCGCAGACTTGTGGTGGCCTGTCCGGGCCCGTGGTTTCAAGCGGGTGTACGTATGCGCTGCACGATGGGGTGATAACTGCTCAACTTCGGTGCAGTTGGGAGTGCCGCCAGTCGTAGCGCGTTGTGGCCGCGCGGATCTTCCCAATTGTCGCGCTGATGATGTGCGCGGAAGCGTGCGAAATCTCACCGTGGCTTGGCTGTAGGGCAGGGACTTGGTACTGCTTGAGAGCAATTTGGCGCACTGCGTCGAAAAGAATGTGCGAAAACGAACAGCGACGGGAAAGCGGCACGGTCTGCGCAGCCAGTGTGTTATAGAGGGCCCAGTTCCTTACAAGCCCCCCGATAACACGGAGACCACAAGTCATCATGAGCGCAGGCGCAGGCAACGGCAAAGGTCGCAAGAATCCCTCGAATCCACCCAAAAAATCGTCGGTGTCTTCGTCTAGCCGCACGCCTGTACCGCAGCCGGAAGCGGCCTTGGGTGTGGACGTTGCTGCTGAAGCGGCGACTGCTGCAGCCCACGTAGCTGCCAGCCCTGCTGCGGCACCACCTGTAAAGACTGCGCCCGCGGGGAAAGTGCTGCTTACGGGTAGCAGTGGTCATCTGGGTGCCAATCTGGTGCGGCGACTGCTGGCCGACGGTCATCAGGTCCGCGTCCTGCTGCGGGCTGGCAGCGATAACTCGGGCGTGGACGGTCTGGATGTAGAGCGTGTGTACGGCGACCTGCGCGACCAGGCTGCGGTGGATGCGGCGGTGCGCGGGGTCCAGCGCGTGTATCACGCGGCGGCGCAGGTCTCGACGCTGTACGGTGATGACAAGCTGAAGCGGTCAATCTACGACAGCAACGTAGGCGGCACTCGTCACATTCTGGAGTCCAGCCTCCGTCACTCCGTCGAGCGCGTCGTTGTCACCGGTAGCTTCAGCGCCGTTGGCTATGACCACCACGACACCTCGCGGCCCAGCGACGAGACCATGCGCTTTTATCCGTTCGAGCGCATGATGCCTTACGAGTGCAGCAAGGCCTTCGTCGAGAACGAGTGCCTTATCGCTGCCACCCACGGTCTGGATGTTCGCATCGCGACCTCGTGCGCCATCTTGGGCCCTCATGACTACAAGCCCAGCCGCATGGGTCGCGCGCTGTGTGACTTTGCCAACGGCAAGCTGCGTGCTTACATCGACGGCGGCTTTGAGTTCGTCGCTGCGCGCGACATCGTAGAAGGCCACATCTTGGCCATGGAAAAAGGCAAGACCGCCGAGAAGTACGTCTTTGCCACGCAGTTTATGACCCTGCCCGAGATGATGGACATGTGGTCTGAGATCACCGGCCAGCCTCGGCCCACTCTGAAGCTGCCGGCGCCGCTGATGGGCGCGATTGCCGAAGTGCTCAGCCCGCTGCTTACCAAGTTTGCGCCGAACTTTCCGCAGCGACTGACGCCCGGGGCCGTGCGTATTCTTCAACTGCGTCGTCACGCCGACCTGACCAAGTCCAAGACCGAGCTTGGTTATCAGCCCTCCAGCGTCCGCGCCGCGTGCTCGGAAGCGTATGAGTTTTTTGCCCGACGGGGTGCCATCTTGGCGCCCAACCCGCAGCGCATCGTCGACATGGGCGCAGGCCGTCACGGCGCTACTGCTGGCTCCTCCGAAAGCGCGTCGCACAGCGGCAGCTTTCCGACGGGCGGCACCTGCCCCGTTGCGCACTAACGCAGCACCTTAACCACCCCTCCTTTCAGTGCCCTCAAAACTAGGCCTGTTCTCGTTGAACAGGCCTCACCACAGGGACCGGACATAAAGCAATGAGCACGACCGAACCAGAGCAAGAAATGGAAGCACATCATGGT
>JAGNNG010000346.1 GCA_017990795.1 Deltaproteobacteria bacterium | reverse complement strand
ACTTTGGCAATCTCGGCGATCTGCTCTTCAAACAGACCCAGCGTCGAGGGGTTCGTCACCATCACACCCGCGATATCGCCCGGATGCTTCTCGACCGCCGCCTTGACGGCTTCGACGCTTAGCAAGCCATCTCCGCCGGTCTTTAGCGATACCGTCTCGAACTGATTGAGCGCCGCCGACGCCGGATTGGTGCCATGCGCAGAGTCAGGAATCAGCACCTTCTTCGGCGAGCGCCCCCGGCTGTGGTGGTAGGCACGAATCATCATCAGGCCGCACAGCTCACCATGCGCACCGGCGGCAGGCTGCAGCGTCACCCGCGCAAAGCCAGAGATCTCGCAGAGCGACTGCTCGAGCAAGTACATAAGCTCTAGCGCGCCCTGGACCGTGTCTGCCGTTTGTGCTGGATGCAGGCCTGCAAAACCGGCAAACCGCGCCACCCGCTCGTTGACCTTGGGGTTGTACTTCATCGTGCAGGAGCCCAGCGGGTACATGCCGATGTCGATCGCGTGGTTCCAGCGCGACAGCCGCGTAAAGTGCCGGGTCACATCGACTTCCGAGACCTCTGGCAAGCCGGGACTGTCGACGCGGGCCAGGCTACCAAACAGCTGCGTGGCGCTGACCGGCGGCACATCCAGCGGCGGCAGAGACGCACCACTGCGATCACGAGCGCCAATCTCGAAGATCGGCCCCTCATGGTGCAGCAAATGGCGGGTCAAGATGGGTCCTCGACCACTATTTACATTCGTGTCAATAGGTGGGTTCTGCTCTGCACTCATGGGCACACCTTGTCTAGCGCGCTAGCGAGTCGATCGATGTCTTCCCGGCGATGGCGCTCGGTCACTGCGATCAGCAGCGTGCGTTCTGCATCGGCGATACCGGCCATGGCGAAACCCGGCTGCGTCAGTGGCACACCAGCCAAGATCCCTTGCTCGCGCAGCTTGCTAGCGGCTTCCGTGGCCGAGCCGCGAATGCGCAGCGCAAACTCATTAAACGTCGGTCCAGAAGCAGCCAGCGAGAAGCCGGGGATCGCCGTCAGCCGCGCTTTGGCGTACTCCGACTTGGCTAGGTTTAGCTGCGCCAGCTCGACGAAGCCGCGTCGGCCCAGCAGACACAGGTGGATGGCAAAGGCCAGCGCCACCAGGCCGTGATTGGTGCAGATGTTGGAGGTCGCCTTCTCGCGACGGATGTGCTGCTCGCGCGTGGACAGCGTAAGGACGTAGCCACGACGACCGGCTTGATCCACCGTCTCACCGACCAGGCGACCTGGCATCTGGCGCACATGCTCGGCGCGGGCTGCGAACAGGCCGACACCTGGACCGCCCAGCGTCGGCGGTAGCGCCAAGCCCATGCCCTCGCCGCAGATGATATCGGCGCCTAACGCGCCCGGCGATTCCACGACGCCCATCGCTAGCGGCTCGGCACATGCAACCACCAGCAGCGCACCGTGCTGCTTACACAGCGCCGAGATCGCCCGTACATCTTCGACCACGCCCAAGAAGTTTGGCGACTGCACCACCACACAAGCGATGTCCGAGCCCCCACTTTGCAGCGTCTTCGCCAGGGCCGCTTCGTCCACGCGCCCATCGGCCCCCAGGCCCACCGTCTGCAGCAGCTGCTGTCCTGGAGCACTAAGGCCATCTAGGTAGCAGCGCACCGTCTCTAGGTACTGCGGATGCACAGCGCCACAAATCAGCGTCTGCTCGCGCCCAGTGATGCGGCGGGACATCAGCGCAGCCTCGGCAACTCCTGAAGCGGCGTCGTACATGCTGGCGTTGCTTACCAGCGGTGCAGGCTCGCCCGGCTTCGGCGTCGGACCAAACAGCTCAGAGACAATCGTCTGGTACTCAAAGATCGCCTGCAGCGTGCCCTGCGCAACTTCTGGCTGATAGGGCGTGTACGAGGTGTACCACTCTGACCGCCACAGCAGCGCGTCGACGGCTACCGGTACGTGGTGCGGTGTCAGGCCCGCCCCCAAAAAGGACAGCGCCGCCCCTTCCCGAGTCGTCGCTCCCACGGCTGGGGTATTGCGCGCGCCCAAGTCACCTAAGTGACCCAGCAGCGCCGCTTCGTCCAGCGCCGCAATGTCCAGCGGTCGCTTGGCGCGCACCGACGAAGGTATGTGAGCAAACAGCGCCTCGACGGAAGGCGCACCGATCAGACGCAACATGCTAGCTACGTCTGCTTCTGTATGAGGAATGTATCTCATGGAGGATTTGTCGCTATCGAACGGGCGATGAGGTGATGAAGGTTGTCGATGCGGCACGCAAATGGCCAACCGCACCGTCGCGCAAGACCCAACAAGCTAGCTACGCGTCTGCGCCTAGCTGTGCTCTTTGACGTATTCCGCGTATTCCTTGGATGTCATCAGCTTGTCGGCTTCGGCAATGCTGTCGAGCTCTAGCTCCACAATCCAGCCCTCGTCGTAGCAGTCTTCATTCAGCGTCTCGGGCGCATCCTTGAGCGGGTCGTTGACCTTGCTGATCTTTCCCGACAGCGGCGCGTAAATGTCAGAGACGGCCTTGACCGACTCAATGGTCGCTAGCACCTGCTCGGAGCGGAAGTGCTCGCCCTCTTTGGGCAGGTCTACCATCGTGATGTCGCCGAGCTGCTCGACGGCAAACTCGGTGATGCCGATCAGTGCGCGGTTACCGGTAATGCGCGCCCACTCGTGCTCTTTGGTGTAACGAAGGTCGCTCGGGAACTCCAAGTCCTTGGACATGCGCTCAGTTTCCTATCTGAAAAGAGGTTGTTCGATTCACTCGTGTACAAATCGAAATCAGCACCGAGCCCGCCGACTAAACAGCGGGCCGACGATAAAACGGAGCTTTTACGACCACTGCCGGAACGCGCTTGCCTCGGCAATCGACAAAGACGCGGGTACCGGGCTCGGTCTGCGCAAGCGGTAGATAGCCTAGCGCCACGTTCTTGTTCACCGTCGGACCCAAGCTGCCAGAGGTCACAACCCCCAGCTGCTCACCGCCGGTTTCTGCGCTCCACAGCGTGTAGCCATGACGAGCGGTGCCACGCCCTTCCATCACCAGCGCGGCCAGCTTGCGGGTCAGGCCTTCGCTCTTTTGCTTCTCAAGCGCGGCACGACCGATAAAGTCATGGTCGAGCTTGACCACCCAGCCCAGACCCGCCTCGTACGGCGTCGTGGTCTGATCGATGTCGTTGCCGTACAGCGACAGGCAGGCTTCAAGGCGCAGCGTATCGCGCGCGCCCAGACCACAGGGCTTACAGCCAAGCTCTTGCCCAGCTGACAGCAGCGCATCCCACAGCAGCGCGGCTTTCTCCGTCGGGCAAAACAGCTCGAAGCCATCTTCACCGGTATAACCCGTGCGCGCCGCCCATACCTCGACGCCAGCCAGCGTACCGGCCTTAAAGTGAAACTGCTTCACCGCCGAAAACGCGCACTCCGGCGAGAGCTTGTCCAGCAGCGCCGCCGCCTTGGGTCCTTGCAC
>JAGNNG010000345.1 GCA_017990795.1 Deltaproteobacteria bacterium | reverse complement strand
ATCCAGAGCTTTTGGCCGCCGGGGCCGCATGGGTGGTCGCTGCGCCCGATCCGGTCGGCTGCTGGGGCGCTGTCGAGATCCTGCGTCGCGACTACGGCTTAACCGTCACGGCCCTAACCGGTCCAGCAACGGACAACGAGGTCGGCCTCGACTACATTCGCACGGCGCTGGGTGTGGCTGCGCACAACGCGCGTCGGGATGCGCCGGGGCTGGTCGCCGCGGTGCAGCGGGCGCTGGCAGGCTCGCGGACGCGGGCAGTCGTCGACACAGCGACGGCTGCAGGAGGCCCCGCGTGAGCAGCAGCGGACTTCGTATCTTGGTGCTAGGCGCAGGCGGCTACGTCGGTGGCGAGCTGCTGCGGCTGCTGCTGGGACATCCGGATGTGGCCTTGGTCACGGCGCAGTCGCGCAGCCAAGCCGGTCGCGCGGTGGCTGCGGTGCATCCGACGCTGGCTCCGCTGACCGACGCGCTCTTTGTGGGCGACGAGCCGGCGACGCTGGTGAAAAGTCACGATGTGGTGATGCTGGCGGTCGAGCACGGTGAGTCCTCGCGCCTGATGCCCGCGCTGCTGGCGGCGGACCCGCGCTTGGTCATCGATCTGGCCGCCGACTTTCGCGTCGCTGATGAAGCCCTGTATGCCGCGCACTACGGCCCCCATCCCGAGCCCGCGCTGCTGTCGCAGTTTGTCTACGGCCTGGCCGATGTGGCTCCCGAGCCCTTGCGCGGCGCGCGCCTGATTGCCGCCCCGGGCTGCTTTGCCACAGCGGCGCAGCTGGCGCTGTTCCCGTTTCGCACCTTGCTGGCCGATACCACACCATCGCTGTTTGGCATTACCGGATCAAGCGGTGCCGGGGCCAAGCCGCGCGACAAGACCCATCATCCGGCGCGCGCGCACAACTTGTTTGCGTACTCGACGCTGGGTCACCGTCACGATGCCGAGATCCTGCACAGCTGGCGGCAGTGGACCGGGCGCAGCGACGCCACCGCGCGACTGTTGGTCCACAGTGGTCCGTTTGTGCGCGGAATTTACTTGACATTACATACATTTACGAAAACGCCACTGGCTGCAGGTGCTGCGCAGGCGGCTTTACAGGCGGCTTATGCGCAGCGGCCACTGGTGCGGGTGCTGTCGGCCCCACCAGAGCTGACCCACGCCATCGGCAGCAGCTATGCGCTGATTCATGCGGCCCAGACCTCTGACGGAGGAGAGCTTCAAGTGACGATTGCCATCGATAATTTGCTCAAAGGTGCGGCGGGCCAGGCGGTGCAGGCGATGAACCTGGCGCTGGGCTTGCCAGAGACTGCGGGCCTGCGGGCCGTCTCGGTGTTCCCATGCTAAGCGGGCAGGTGATGGGTCGCGATCCGGTGCCGTCTAGCTCGCTGGTGGGCACTAGCGCGCTGATGCCGGTGTACGCGCAGCTGCCGGTGCGTCCGGTCTCGGGTCGAGGCTCGTGGATCATCGACGAGGACGGCGCGCGCTGGCTGGATGCCTACGGAGGGCACGCGGTGGCCTCGACCGGACACTGCCATCCCGACGTGGTGGCGGCGATCAGCAAGCAGGCCGGGGAGCTTCTGTTTTATTCGACAGCGCTGCCGCATCCCCTGCGTGAGCAGCTGGCGACGGCGCTGGTGGCTTTGTGTCCGCAGCCGCTGTCGCAGGTGTTCTTTTGTAACTCTGGCGCCGAGGCCAATGAGAACGCGCTGCACCTAGCGCGCAAAGTGACGGGTCGGCAAGGCGTGGTGTCGCTAAGCGGCGGCTGGCATGGTCGCACTGTCGCAACGCTGGCAGTGACCGACGGCGAAAAGTACATGGCCGGGGCGCGGCGCGCAGGCATGCCGCTGTCGCACAAGATTCCGTTTTCCGACCTGTACGCGCTGGAGCAAGCGCTGACCACCGACATTGCCGCCGTGATTCTTGAGCCGGTGCAAGGAATGTCGGGCGCGCGCGCGGTCACTAGCGACTTTCTGCAGGGCGCGCGGGCGCTGTGTGATGCCCGAGGCGCGCTGCTGATCTTCGACGAGGTCCAGTGTGGCGTCGGGCGCACCGGCAGCTTTACCGCGGCGGAGTCGTTTGGCGTAGTGCCGGATGTGCTGACGATGGCGAAGGGGCTGGCCTCGGGGTTTCCGATGGCGGCGGTGATGACGACGCCGCGCGTGGCTGCGCACCTGGTGCATGGGGACTTGGGCAGTACCTTTGGTGGCGGACCGCTGGCATGCGCGGCGGCCCTGGCGACCCTGCAGGTGATTCAGCGCGAGGGGCTGTTGGCCAATGTAAAGGCGGTCAGTGCGCAGCTGCGCGCGGGCGCTTTGGCGCTGGGTCCGCAGCGGGTCAGCGACGTGCAAGGCCGCGGGCTGCTGCTGGGTCTGCGGCTGTTGCGACCAGCGGCGGAGGTGCAAAAGCAGCTCTTTGCGCACCGGGTGCTGACGGGGACGGCCAGTGATCCTCACATCTTGCGGCTTTTGCCGCCGCTCTCTTTCTCGATGGCCGAGGCGGACTTGCTGCTGGCGGCGCTGTCGGAGGTGCTGAAATGAAGCGCGACTTTTTGGACATGACCGACTTTGCACCGTCGGAGGTTGATGAGCTGCTGGCCCTGGCGCTGCGGCTAAAGCGCGGCGAAGAGTCGCTGCCCGATGCGCTGCACCGCAAGACGCTGGCGATGGTGTTTATGGACCCAAGCCTGCGTACTCGCGCCAGCTTCGAGGTCGCGATGCACAAGCACGGCGGTCACGCAGTGGTGCTAGAGCCAGGTCGCAGCAGCTGGGCGTTTGAGACCGAGCGCGGTGTCGTGATGGATGGCACCACCGTCGAGCACATTGCGGAAGCAGCGCGGGTTTTGGGGCGCTACGCCGACGCGGTGGCCGTGCGCGCTTTTCCCAAAGGCAACGACTGGTCCAAAGAACGGCAAGACCGCGTCATCCGCGACTTTGCTAGCTACTGCGGGCGACCGGTCATCAACCTGGAGTCGACGCGGCGGCATCCGTGCCAGGGCCTCGCCGATGCGCTGACGCTCAAAGAGAAGCTGGGGCAGACGCGGGGGCGGCGGTTTGTGCTGACCTGGGCTTATCACCCCAAGGCACTACCGACGGCAGTTCCGGCCAGTGCCGCGCTGGCTGCGGCGCACCTGGGCATGGAAGTGGTGATTGCGCACCCGCCCGAGTTTGCGCTGGACCCCGACGACATGGCTGCGATGACAGAGGTCTCGGCGCGCGCCGGTGGCTCGGTGCAGGTGGTGCATGATCGCGATGCGGCGCTGGGCTCTGCCGAGGCTGTCTACGTCAAGTCCTGGGGCGCGCTGTCGTGCTTTGGGCGACCTGCGGATGAGGCGGTGCTGCGGGCTCCCTATCGCAGCTGGTGCATGACGGCGGAGCGCCTGCAGCAGACCCAGGATGCGCGCGCGATTCTGATGCACTGCTTGCCGGTGCGTCGCAATGTCGAGATCTCTGATGATGCGCTGGATGGTCCGCAGT
>JAGNNG010000344.1 GCA_017990795.1 Deltaproteobacteria bacterium | reverse complement strand
AGCAGAAGCCGATCGCCAATCAGCAGCGCCTCGCTGAGTACGACGTCCGCAGGTCCATTTTTGGACGCCGAACCGGCATGGGCAGGGTCGGTGTCGCCCTCGGTGTCGATAAAGCTGTCGCGACGTCCAGAGCCGCGAAAGTTTAGGACCAGCTGGCTGGGTCCCGTAGAAGCAGCCTCGACGCGCAGAGAGGTCAGGGTTGCCGTGCCAGCCTCTGCGGCACGCACGCCTGCGCGCGGCAGCACGGTCAGAACTGCCGCCTGCAGCACGTCCAGGCCCAGGAGCTGCAGACCTTGGGCCCAAAGCAGTCGTAGGCCCAGCGGCGCCGGGCTCTCAAGCTGCGGCAGCTGCGGGGGCTGCTCGCTTAGCCAGCTGCGCGGGTCTTCACACAGCACCCGCGCCACCGCATGTCGCAGCAGCATGCCCAGCAGCACCGGAGGCACCGCGCTCGGTCCAAACACCAGCGTCTCGCCATCGACCAGGCCCAGCGCCGACCGCTCCGGAGTGCGTCCCTGCGCCGCTTCCGGTCGACATGGGCACAGCCGAGTACTCAGAAGGCACCACAGCGGCACGCCTCCCAGGCCCGACTCGGTGTCGGTGGGGCGCAAGCTGGCGACGATGTGCAGGTGCGGCTGGTCAGCCTCTTGCCGAAAGTCGACCTGAATCGAGGCCAGCTGCACGCCTAGCTCTGCGCCCAGTCGGCTCAGCTGGGGCAGCAGCTGCTGCAGCCGGGTGTTGATCAGCGCGGCATCCAGTCGCAGCTCCGCTTGCAGGACACGGCCTCGGCGATTCTGCGCGGCGGTGGCACCGATAGAGGCCGTCGCTGGAGAGCCTGGCTCGCGCTTGCTGCTAGCGCGCTCAATGGTCAGCGCGGATAACTGACCGATGTTCAGTTGTTGCGGCTGCGAGAGCGACAGACGCTCAGGACCGGTGCCGAGCGTTGGCTCGACCTGAAAAAGCGGCAGCGCGCGCTCTGCAGGAGGCGTGCTGTCCTGCTGAGGCGTGCCTTCGGGCCGGTCAGTCGGGGGGGCGGTCGGGGTCAAAGCCGGGAATTTTTACCACGTCAGCGCCGCTCTCGGGGGGCGATTGTGCAGCTTGCGCTACTTCGCGGTGTACTGGCTGCCAGCTGGGTCAGCGGATGGGCTGCGGCGCGGCTGCTAGCTGACTGGGAATGGACACTCAGCGGGCGGCACAAACTGCTGCAGGCGGGCCGCTAGGTCGCTGGCGGAGTCCACGATATGGTCGGGGCGACTCTGGTAGACGCAGCCTCGGAAGGCTAGGCGACCTTGGGGGGCTTCTTCGCTGCTGCTGGGGGACAAGTCGGGGCGTGCCGGGCAGCCGCCGATGCCCAGGATGCGCGCCGCGACGTAGCAGTCCAGAAACAGGCGCCGATCTAGGTGCTGCTGAAGCAGGGGCCCAAGTCGCTGCAGCGCGCGCAGCCAGAACACCCGATCGCACCACGAGGGCGGCGGCTTTAGCGCATTTAGCGCCACGCGATCGACCGCCGGATGCGTCAGCAGCTGCGCGAGCAGGCCGTCCCACAGCTGCTCAGCAAAGCGCTGCGTAGACAGCGAGACGATAAGCACCCGCTCGGCCTGGGGCAGTCGCGCCGCCACGAGCGCTAGGTCTGCAAAAAGCTCCTCGGGGTCTAGCGGTCTGGCAGGGTCTGCACTAGCGACGGTCTGGGCATTGGCATCGGGGTTGAGTACGCGCAGCTTGCCGGGGCTTGTGCTGGGCGGGGCGCTCGCAGCGCTGCTGGGGCCCTTCTTCCAGGGATCGACCGAGAGGTTTAGGCGGCTGATGCCCGCCAGCGCCTTTACGTCGATCTGCGCGGCGACGGCCAGTGTCGTCGTCACAGCCACGGGGCGGCGCAGGGCTTGGGCGGTGGCGATGATGCGGGCTAGCGCGGGCAGCACCGGCTCGATCGGCTCGCTGAGCGACACCGCCACCTCTCGGTACGGCAGCTGCTGCAGAAGCTCCACGATGAGGTCGATATCGAGGCCCCCTTGGGCCTGGCCCGCACGCTTGCCTAGATAACAAAACGGGCAGGCCACGCGACAGCGACCGCCTTCAAAGTGGATCGACAGCACCCCAAGCTGAGCGGGCAGCGTGGTCGGCTGCTGCTGCACGGTCGGGCGGGCCTGCGGCGTAGCCGATGGTTGCGGCGCCTCAGGCGCTAACTGACCAGCGGTCAGCCCAGAGGCCAGCCCAGGTTCAAGACTAGCTTCAAGACCAGATCGCTCATGCTGCGGCTCTTTGAGCACGAGCCCATTATCGACCATCCGTGCGGCTCACGCCGGAACAAAAGTGCTGTCGCTACGCCGGCAAGGCCCTGGCGCAACCTGGCCGCAGACCTTGCGGTATTCAGGCAAGTTTTGGCGCTTGTGGGGCTGTTTTTCCTGGCCTAACACGGTGTTTTCAGGCCGCTTTTGGGGCCCGCTTGCGTGGCCATTTCAAAGTCAATTTCCGTCGGAAGATTTAAAAATCGAGGTGGCATACTTGGGCCTACCACGCTGCGCAGGGCCAGATTGCCGTCACTGCGGCGTTCTCGCATTTGACAGGGCACCTTTTGTCGGAATATCGTCGAAAATACTGAAGATGCGTCTTGAACTATCGGGCCGCACCCATGTGGGCTTAGTCCGCGAGAAGAACGAGGACTCCTTGCTCCTCGCTCCTGAGCTGGGGCTTTACGTGGTGTGCGATGGAATGGGGGGGCACGTCGGCGGGCAGGTGGCGTCGCAACTGGCGGTACGCACGATCGATCAGGTCGTGCGCACTGGGCAGCCGGCGCAGCCGCCCGAAGATCGTGATGTCCTGGTGACGGCAATCCGCTGCGCGAACTATGCGATCTACACGCAAGCTCGCCAGGACCCGTCGCTGCACAACATGGGGACCACGGTCGTCGCGGTGCGTCAGCAAGGGGATGTTCTTAACATTTGCCATGTGGGCGACAGCCGCATCTACCGGCTGGCCTACCACAGTGGCGATCTGGAGCAGGTGACGCGCGATCACTCGCTGGTCAACCTGTACGAAGACAACCCAGAGCTAGCGAAGCGCTACGGTCCGCCCAACGACAACGTGATCGTGCGCGCCGTCGGTCTGCACGAAAACGTCGAGGTCGAGTATCAGTCGGCTCCGCTGCGCCCTGGTGATGTCTACCTGCTGTGCTGCGACGGGCTGACCGACATGGTCGACGACTGGATCCTGCGCGAAGTGATGTCCGACGCCGCGACGGCGCAAAACCTGGATGAGGCGTGTGATGCGCTGATTCGGGCGGCGCTGTCCTTTGGTGGCATCGACAACACCACGGCGATCTTGCTGCGCGTCCTGCCTTAGTCAGCCGGCTGCGGTGACGGGTCCAAAAACAGCTGAATTTGGCCAAATTGGCGCAAATTCAGCTGTTTTTGCGTTTTTACAGGCCTAGTTGTCAGCGCTTGGAAGTGGTGGGGCTTAGCGACGCCAGCGCCGT
>JAGNNG010000343.1 GCA_017990795.1 Deltaproteobacteria bacterium | reverse complement strand
CTTCCACGTTGATGCGCTGCGCCTCGGCCAGCGGCTGATCAAAGCGCACGGTCGCAGCTCCGTGAAAGATCTGCACGCAGCGCGCTGCCAGCTCCGCAAACTGCACCTGCGACTGACCCAGCAGCGGCTGCGTAATATCGCCCGCGATGGCCAGGACCCGCTGTCGGCGCGCATCGGTCGCAGGCAGTGGTGAGCCCTCGGCCATCAGTCGTTCCAGCCGCTGCGCTGCAGTTGCGGCAGTCCCAGCCCCGTCCTGGCCTTCGCGAATCAGACACAAGATGTCCTGCTCAGCGGGCGCATCCAGCATCAGCTTCCACAGCAGCTCGCGACCCAGAAAACCGGTCGCCCCCGTCAAGATGATTGCGTCGCGGTCGCGGCGTTCCATCGCGTTCCTCTCTACTGGTAGCAGCGACGAAAAATGCGTTCGCTGGAGCCAAGATGCAAAAGGCCAAGGGCAGCTTCGGCGTCAGCAGCGGCGATGACCGCCTGTCCGCACCGCACAAAAGCGTGCCGAGTATACTTTTGCCGGGCTAGGGCTCGTCGATTTTTCGTAGGTAGCGTGCGGAGTTACGAAGGGTCTTAGTGCAGTAACTTGCGAAGCAGTAGCGCGGCCCCCAGCAGCAGCGACGCAACGGAGAGCCAGCGCAGATAGCGGAAAGACTCCGGCTGAGACTGTGGAACGGGACCCAGCTGCGTAAAGGCAACCTGGGCCAACGTGCGCGCGGCGGCCTCAGAGTTTGTCAGCCGCTGCTGACCCAAGCGGATCAGCCGCCGGTCTACTTCTATCAGCGCCTCGCTCTCGGCGCGGCAGGGGTTGCAGTCGGTCAGGTGCTCTTCGACTGCAGCCAGCACCGTCGCGTCAGGCTCGGGCAGTTGCCTTCTTACTTCCGCGCAGTTCATTTAGCGCTCCAGGAGCCAAAACCAGCCGGGACTCGCGCGTCCCCAGGTCGTCTTCAAACAGGTCGCGCTGGAGTGCTCGACGCAGCGTCTTGCGTCCATGGCTAAGCCAAAAGCGACACGTCACTTCACTGCAGCCCAAAAGCGCCGCCACCTGCGAAAGCGAGCGGCCTTGCATCACCACCAGCATCACCGTCACCCGAGGCTCCGGCGACAGCAGGCTTAGCACTTGCGAAATCCGCTGCAGCTGCAAGCCGGCATTGCTGGCTGACTGCGCCGTCTCGACTGGCAGCGCCGCAGCTTCTCCGCTGCCCGGCGGTAGCTCATCGCGATGAATCGGCCAAGCCTCGTCGCTGCCCCCCTGCCGCACCGCCGCCGACAGCGCTTTTAAGCGAATCAGCGCCAGATTCACGACCAGCCGATCCAGCCGGTCGCTTAGCGCCTGGTCCGTTAGCGTCCCGGTGACCACCAGCCCTGGCTCCGCGGTCGGCGAGGCTGCAAGGCTGGTCTGTGGGTCCTGCTGCTCACTGCGCAGCACCTGGGTCAGCGCGTCGAGCACCACTTGCTGCGCTGCGGCGCCATCGTCAAGCAGCTGCACCGCACACTGAAACAGCCGCTGCTGGTGCTGCAAGACCCGGGCGACTGGTGACGACACCGCCAGCGCCTGAGTCGGACGCAACAGCCCGCCCACTTTCCGCCACAGCCGCTGCAGGTAAGACGTATGCCTAGACAAAGACCTTACCGCGTAGGTTATTCGTCGCTGGGCTTCTTGTCCAGCTTGGCTTTGAGGGCGCTTAACCGAGCATCTACTTGCTGCTCTTTTTCCGACTTATATTCAGCCCTTGCCGCGACCAAGGCCGCGCTTTGTCCCTGGCCCCCCGCTTGCGCGCTCCCGAGCAGCCTGTCAAAGCGCTCGCTTGTCACACGGTCTTTTTCCTCTTGGTGACCGGCGTGCAGTTCGGGCAAAAGCTCGGCCATGGCTTCGGCTTGCTGCTCTTGCGACTCGATCTGGTTTACCAGGGTGCTGAAGCGATCAAAGGCGCTGCCTTCGGGGCTGGCCGCCTGCTTGGCCGCTTTGGCGCGGGCCTTAAGAGCGCCGCTTTTGCCCTTAATCTCGACCAGCTTCTGCTCCGAGGACTTCAGCTGCGCGCTCAGCTTGGCGGTCATCCGCGAGTGCTCGGCCAGCGTCGACTCAGCGGCCTCTAGTCGCGCCTCTACCTCTTGCCGACGGCGGAGCGCCTCTTTGGCCAGCTCGTCGTCGCCCAGCTCCACCGCGCGCTCGGCGTGCTGTTGCCACTTTTGGATGCCGCGAAACTCCTCGTCGACTTTCTTCTGGGCCAGCTTCTCGCGCACCAGCGAGTCACGCAGCTCGACACGCAGCTTCTTTATCTCCTCTTCCATCTCGGAGATAAGCAGATCCACTTCTTTGGCGGGATCCGAGAGGCTGTCGACGGCAGAGTTGAGGTTGGACTTAATCAGATTAGACAGGCGCGACAAGATCGACATAAGCCTGAGTGTAACGGAGACTGCGGCCCAGGCCCAGCGCCGCCAGGCTGCTAACGCTTGCGCGCCCTCACGGTGACCCCGCCGCGCTGCTCGGCTTCGGTGAAGTCGGTGGTGTCGCGCCACTCCCAGGGCAGCGCCGCCACTTTGGGCAGGTAGCGACTGACGATGCGCGAGGTAAAGCGCCCCAAGTACTTGGTGCCAAAGCCGAACACGGCCCCAAACCAGCGGTCCATGCGGTCGTGGCGCGCGCAGATACGCTCGACTTCAAAGCCAGCGGCCTCAAGGCGCGTGGTCAGCTCCTCGCCGCGATAGCGACGCTCGTGGCCCATCACCTTGTCGTAGTAGGTCCAGTAGGCCGGGTTCATCGGACACGAGAAAAACAGCGCCCCCCCAGGCCGCATCACGCGCTGGATTTCCTTGAGGAACCCGGCGTCGTCTTCCAAGTGCTCTAGCACTTCAAACAGGCACACCAGCTCGAACGTGCCGTCGGGGAACGGCAGCGGCGTGGTCGCACGCGCGCACAGGCCGCCACGCTCGGACAGCGCATCCAGAGCGACGCGCGACAGGTCGACAAAGTAGGTGCCGTCGATGGGTACGTGCGGAAACTTGCCGGGGCCGATCTCGAGGGTCTTACCGGGGCGATAAAAGGGCGCGATTTCGTTCCAGGCCGACCAGCCGTCGTGAGGAAACAGGTCGTACAGGCTCCAGAGGTCTTCGTAAATCGCGTGATTGCGCTCTGCGGCTCCGTTCATGGGCGGACCGTAGAACGCAACTACCGGCGGGCGCAAGACCTGCCAGCGGCCTCTGTGCGACCTAGCTAATGCCGCGCGCAGCGGACATGGCGAAACCCAGCAGGGCTTTTAGACCCTGCTGAGCGAAAGCTACGTCGTTACTGATTGGGAAGGAAAAGCGACTGCGAGGAGGGAGGCTGCGACTACCCAGCAGCGACTAGAAGGCGAGGCGACCGCCGAAGCGGAAGAACAGCGGCGTCTGGTAGGCAGTGGCCTGGCCGTAGTTGCTGTTAAAGGTAGCCAGCGTGCCGTTGCTCGCCTTCAGATGCGCAAGGT
>JAGNNG010000342.1 GCA_017990795.1 Deltaproteobacteria bacterium | reverse complement strand
TGACGCCAGCGCAGCGGGTCGCCAGTGTGCGCGTCTTCGACAACGACCTGGAAGGCTCCTGCGGCCTGCACCACATCCGCAAGAAGTACCCCGAGGTGTTTGTGCGCGGCGGCATCATGGAGCGCGGAAACTTTTCGGCTGCCTGCGGCTTTGGCTCCGAGGCTGGCAAGGTCGGCATCTTCGCCACGTTCTCGGCTTTCCTCGAGATGTGCATTTCGGAGATCACGATGGCGCGGCTGAACAAGGCCAACGTCATCGCGCACTTTAGCCACAGCGGCAACGACGACATGGCGGACAACACTTGCCACTTTGGCGTGAACTCGATGTTCGCCGACAACGGGCTGCCCGAGGACGGTCACGATACCACGCGGCTGTATTTCCCCGCCGACCAGCACCAGTTTGCCAAGTGTGTGCGGTCGATCTTTCACGACTCGGGGCTGCGGTTCGTATTTTCGACGCGTGCCCCGGTTCCGGATCTGCTCAAAGAGGACGGGACGCCGTTTTTTGGTGCGGGCTATCAGTTCGTGCCGGGAAAAGATGACGTCATCCGTCGCGCGCCCGAGGGTGGCGGCTACGTGGTGAGCTTTGGCGAGACGGCTTATCGCGCGCTCGATGCGGTGATCTCGCTGCAGGAGGCGGGCGTGAAGGTGGGCCTGATCAACAAGGCGACCTTGAATGTTACCGATACTGAGACGATGAAGCTGCTGGCGGCGGCGCCGTGGGTGCTGGTTGCTGAGGGCTTCAATGTGAAGACGGGCCTTGGCGCGCGGTTTGGTTCACAGCTGCTCAAGGCGGGCTTCCGCGGGCGCTATGACCACATCGGTACGCACAAGGAAGGCTGCGGCGGCCTGTGGCAGCAGATGGGCTACCAGGGCCTTGATCCGGCGGGGATTGCCAGCGCGGTGCGCACGCTCCTGTAATCGGCTGCACAAACAAAAAGGGCTGCCCGACACCTTCGTCGAGCAGCCCTTTGCTTTTTCTAACCTACAGTTGAAGCGCTGCGGCTATGGCCAGATGCCACGGTCGGCGTAAGCGCGCTGGATGCGCTCAAGGCCGATGGCGTAGCTGGCGGTGCGGAAGTCCATCTTACGGTCGGCTGCGAAGTCGCGGACCTGGCCGTAGGTGCGCTTCATGGCGCGCTCGAGGCGGGCGTGGACCTCTTCCTCTTCCCAGCTCTCGGAACGTTTGTTCTGCAGCCACTCGTAGTACGAGACGGTGACGCCGCCCGAGTTTACCAAGATGTCGGGCAGCACCTGGATGCCGCGCTCTAGGAAGATGGCGTCGGCTTCGGGCCAGGTGGGGCCGTTGGCGCCTTCGGCAATGACCTTGGCTTTGATGGCCTTGGCTTCTTTTTCGCCGATCTCAAGCTCCAGCGCGGCGGGGACCAGGATGTCGCAGTCGATGGCGAAGAACTCATCGCGCGAGATCGCCTTGGCGTGCTTGTAACCCTCGACGGAGCCGGTCTTTTTGACGTGCTCGGACAGCTTGTGGGCGTTCAGGCCCTCGGGGTTGTAGATGTAGCCCTTGTAGTCGCCGGTCGCGACCAGCGAGACGCCGAGCTTGGACAGGATCTTGGCGGTGAAGCTGCCGACGTTGCCAAAGCCCTGGATGGCGACGGTCTTGCCGGTCAGGTCGAACTTGCGATCGCGGGCCCACTCGGTGATGCAGTGGACGACGCCTTGACCAGTAGCAGCCTCACGACCGCGCGAGCCGCCACAGTTGAGGGTTTTGCCAGTAACCACGCGGCGCATGGCGTTCTTATCGAGCGCGCCAGCGATGTTCATGTACGTGTCCATAAACCACGCCATCACCTGACCGTTGGTGCCGACGTCGGGAGCCGGAATGTCGTACTCCGGCCCGACGGAGCTGGCGAGTGCGTGGGTGAAGCGGCGGGTGATGCGCTCGATCTCGTCTTTGCTGTGCTTGGTGGGGTCGAACTTGACGCCACCCTTGCCGCCGCCAAACGGGATGTCGTGCAGCGCCGACTTCCAGGTCATCGCCGAGGCCAGGCCCTTGCACTCATCGAGGGTGACGTCCTGGTGGTAGCGCAGACCGCCCTTGTAGGGTCCCAGGATGTTGTTGTGCTGGACGCGGTAGCCCTTAAACATCTGGTACTTGCCGTTATCCATCTTGACCGGGAAGTTCAGGATGATCTCGTTTTTGGGCTGACCCAGGATGAGCGCGATCTCCTCGGGCAGGTGAATCAAACGGGCCGCCTTTTCGACCTGTCCGCTCACAATGTCGTTGAGGGTTCGCTTATGAGGCTCTACTGCCGGTGCCGGCGACGCTTGAGTCGTGGAGGCTGCTTTTTCTTTTGACATGGTGCTTTGTTCCTCAGTTAGTTGCTGGTAGTTGCTGTCTTAAGTGCTTCTACGGACTGGAGAAAAAGGTGGGTCACTCTAACAAAGACGGAAGGCTGGCGGAAGGGGGCACCATCGAGGTTTTTCCCGACGCTGCGCGGCATGAAGCCGTCTTCACTTTTGGCGTTTTCGGCGCGCTGCGACATGTGCGACCAGGAAAAGGGGCACGGTCTTGCGGACAGTAAAGCCAGCTACTCGGGCGCACGGGACCATTGAGCACAAGCGTCCTGCTGCTTCGGTCACAGCGTCGCTCAGTGACGGGAATCTGCCACCCTCTGCCAGTCGGTCCGAGCGCGGCGAAAGCAGCCGCGAGCTAGAGCTTCCCGACCAGCTGCCGGACTCCCGCGCGGGTCGCATGGCCATCGAAATCCTTGACGCGACGCAGCAGGCGCAAGCCAAAAGTGGCTACTTTGCCGCGATGGAGCAGCTTGGACGTCGGCTGCGCGCGGCGCGAACGCTGCACTCTAGTGAGCGCCGCTTTGTGGGCGATGCACTAAACGACATGGTGCGTGGTCTGCGTCGGCTGCGCTCACTGTGCGGCGGCAAGCGGCCCACTGCGCGTCAGCAGTACATCGTCTATCTACTGGATCGTCAGCTAGACAAGGTTGATGGCTCGCTAAGCGAGCTGACTGCAGAGACGCTGCTGGTGCAGCTTCCCCGGGTGCTTCTGCACAAGGCCCAGGACGCGGGGCTCGTGGTTCCCGAGCTGCTATCACGACTGGCAGCGCTGCATCAGCGGCAGGCGCAGCTGGCCGAGCTACCCCAGCTGTCGCCCTCGGAGCGCATCTCGGCCATCGGTGACGCGCTGTCCTATCCAGACTGGCTGGTGCAGCTGCTGGTGGATGATTTAGGACTTCTGCCCGCACTAGCGGTGCTGCGGGCTCAGAATCTGCGGGCGCCGCTTACCGTGCGTGCCAATCGTCTCAAGTGCTCGGTGCAGCAGCTCGCAGAGCGCTTGCGCGGCGAGGGCGTGGGCTGTCAACCATCGCTGCTGGCGCCAGATGCGCTGCGGCTAGGTACACGCATCAACGCTTATGGTCTGCCAAGCTTTACCGATGGCTGGTTCGAGCTACAAGACGAAGGCAGCCAGCTGATTGCTGAGCTGTGTGCAC
>JAGNNG010000341.1 GCA_017990795.1 Deltaproteobacteria bacterium | reverse complement strand
ACGGCATGAGAAACGGCAGAGGTCTCGGCGACAACACCCGGACGGGAGCCGCTGCCACTGTCAAAGGTGACAAGCTTCATCAATCACTCTTCTGGCTGAGGGTAAAAGGGAATCTGTGGAGAAAAAGAGGTCGCCGATGCTAGCGCGCTGGGGCTCGCCACGAGTCGTGGTAGCCAGGGTCCTCGATGGTACGCGCATCGGCAGTCAGGCCCAGCGGCTTAAACGTGTCTACCATGACCGCAATCTCGTCGGTGCGCTGAACGCCAATGCTGCCTTCGTATGCACCGGGCTGAGGTCCGTGCGGAATGCCCATCGGGTGATGGCTGATGCTGCCCGGACCGATCCCTCGTCGGCTGGTGAAGTTGCCGCTGTCGTAAAAAATGACCTCGTCACAATCGACGCTGGAGTGCGGGTACGGACAAGGAATCGCGTCCTTCCCATAGTCCAGCAGCCGCGGCACAAACGAGCACACGATAAAGCCGCCACCCGCAAAGGTCATAAACGAAGTCGGTGGCAAGTGAACGCGCCCGACCTTGGCTTGGTAATCCAGAATCGACAGCGCCATCGGATAGACCGCGCCGTCCCAGCCAACTACGTCCAAGGGATCGCAGTCGCGGACGATCTCGTGGTAGTTGCCGCCGCGCTTGATGAAGATGGGGTACTCGCCGGGGGTAAAGTCGGGGCCACTGGCGCCGCACAGCTCAGTCGGACGGCGGAAGTCGCGGTGACAGTACGGCGCATCCATGCGCAGCTGACCAAACGGATTGCGAAAGGCCGACGGAATCTCGATATGGCTGCGGCCTTCGATGACAAACCACAGCGGTGCAGTCGCCGCCGCACTGTCTGCTGCAGGCACCACGCGATAGACCGTGCCGCGCGGGATCAGCAGATAGTCGCCAGGTCGATAGTCTAAAAGCCCGTACACGCTCTCGATGCGACCGTGGCCCGAGTGTACGAAAAACAGCTCGTCACCGTCGCCATTACACACATATCGCGGCTGCGCCTTAAGTGGCCGACACAGCCCCAACGCGACATCGCTGTTTGACAGCAGCATGCGCCGGGTCGCCAGGTGATCGCCCTCCCCGGCTGGCAAGCGCGTCGTCTGTAGGTGCCGCCGCCGCAGGCCCTCATCAAAGTAGGGCTCGGGGTCTGAGGGCAGGTGCGCGCTGCGGTGGGCGATGTCACGCGGCGGCAGGCTGCGGTGATACAGGATGCTGTAGCCCCCATCGAAGCCTCTGCGGGTGATGCAGTGCTCATAAAACAGCTTGCCGCTGTCATCGCGTAGAGCCGTGTGATGTTTGGCCGGAACCGTTCCGAGGCAGTGGCGGTCGAGCATGAAAGTTTGCTCCTCCTTACAAAAAATGACGGCAGTAGCACCGAGGCTGCGCCGTCACTTCTATTACTCAGCAGGTGTGCGCTGCACCCAGGACTACTGCGCCGGATACAAGGTGCTGGTCTGCTCGCGCTCGATGGCTTCAAACAGCGCGCGGAAGTTGCCTTCCCCGAAGCTGCGCGAGCCTTCCCGCTGAATCAGCTCCAAGAAGAACGGACCCGCCGAGGGATCATCAAAGTACAGCGAGTTGTCCTTCATAAAGATCTGCAGCAGGTATCCTTCTTGGCTGCCGTCCACTTGAATTCCCAGCGCACGCAGCCGCGCCAGTTCCTCGCGAACTTTGGGCACTTGCAGCTCGACCAAACGCTCGGGCAGCGCGTCGTAGTAAGTGCCCGGCGTGGTTAGAAACTGGATGCTGCGCTGACGCAAGATATCAACCGCGCTGCAGATGTCCGGCAGCGAGAGCGCAACGTGCTGGATGCCCGGCCCTCGGTTGTCGTTGCAGAAGATGGAGATCTGCGACTTTTCAAAGTGCGGTCGCAGCGGCTCGTTGTTCGCAAACTTTAGACCCGAGCGCGGCTCCCACATCACAATCGAGCGCAGCCCGCTGCCGCCCTTCATCTCGGGGCGCAGATCGTTGGTGTGGAACTGCACTTTCCAGTACGGCTCGCAGCCCAGGATGTCGCGCAAAAAGTCGATCCACGGCTTTAGCACCCGCATGTTCGAGGTCAGGTGATCGATGCCCGAGATCCCCAGCGGATGCTTGGCTTTCGGCGTGCCCGTGACCGCAAAACCCGGCGGCACAAACGGCCCATCGGGGCGCTGCAAAAACGTAATGTTCACGTCGCCCAGCGGCGTGGCGATGACAAAGTAGCGCGCGGGTCCGGTCTGGGTTTTCGCATCAATGCGCTCGGTGACAAAAGTGGCATCGCGCGCCATCAGCAAGTTCCAGGTGTGATCCAGATCACGCACGCGCAAGATCAGCTCGCAGGCGCTATCGGGATGACGACGCAAGAACTGTCCTGCTCGTGAGCTGCCCGACAGCGGCGCCGAAAACATCAGCCGCGCATCGCCGGCTTGAAACACCACCGACTCCATCTCATCGCGCTGGGCGAAGTCGAGCGTGCTGGCAGCCACTTCATCAAAGTCCATGCGGGCTTGATAAAAGCGGCGCGCGCGGCTCAAGTTGCCGACAAAAAAGTGCACGGCATCCAGTCCCAAGATATCCAGATGCGCGCCGGGTCCAAAGGCCGTTGATGCTGACGTTACGGAAGAGGTGGTCGACGAGGAATTGTGCGTAGTCATGATGCCTGCGACCTTACCACAAAGTGCACGCCGGGCCGCGCCAACATCCGCATTCCAGCCAGCACGAACAGAAGTCCGGTGCATGGCTGTACCAGCAGCACGCAGGCGCTTGTGCTACATACGCCAGCAATGGACCTGTTCGCACATCGCGCTCTTAGCACTCGCATCGGTCAACCGCTGGCCGAGCGCATGCGTCCGCAGACGCTGGAAGAGGTCGTAGGTCAGCCGCAGCTGCTGGGTGAAGGCAAGCTGCTACGACGACTTTTACTGACGCAGCAGGCAGGCGAAAGTGGCGGCGGGTTTTTGCCATCGCTGATCTTGTGGGGACCGCCGGGGACGGGGAAGACGACCATCGGGCAGCTTTTGGCGCACAAGATTGGCGCGCGCTTTGCGCCGCTGTCCGCAGTGCTAAGTGGTGTCAAAGAGCTGCGCCAAGAACTAGACGCCGCCAAGACCGCGCTGCACGAACAGAGCCGCCGAACGGTGCTGTTTATCGACGAGATCCACCGCTACAGCAAGAGCCAGCAAGACGGCCTGTTGCCGCACGTGGAAGCGGGCACCGTGATCTTGGTAGGAGCGACGACCGAGAATCCCTCGTTTGCGCTCAACAGTGCGCTGCTGTCGCGGACGCGCGTGCTGCCGCTAACGCTGCTGGAGCCACCGGCGCTGATGCAGCTGCTGGAGCGCGCACTTACCGACCACCAGCGCGGGCTTGGGCAGCTGCAGCTGCAGCTCTCTGCGCCCATTCGCGAGCAGCTGATTGCTAGCGCGGCGGGCGATGCGCGGCGGCTGCTTACGACGCTGGAAGCTGCCGCTCATCTGTGCCAGCCTGATGC
>JAGNNG010000340.1 GCA_017990795.1 Deltaproteobacteria bacterium | reverse complement strand
CTGATCTTGATGAAGAGGAAACGTCGATGAACTCGCCTCGCTGGTCGCTTCCGCCTCGGTCTTCCCTGGTTTCTTCGCTGGCGCGATTCTTAGTGCCAAGCGCCTTCCCACTGCAACGCACCCTGCTTAGCTTGGGAGTGCTTGGACTGCTAGTCGCTTCGGGCTGTGACAACTCCGGCACGATGGGAATGGCCGACATGGGCACGCCTCCCATGCCTGATCTGCGCAACGGTGGCGTGGTCATTACCTGCAATGATCCACCGGTGCTCGACAAGCGCGATGTGAACATTGCCATCGCCATGGTGACGGGCAAGATCACAGTGGGAGGAGCCGACTCGGACTCTCCTTATGGCAGTGTCTCGCTGCGCAATACCATTACCGGGGACAGCATTTTCCTGGGACAGACCGATGACAAGCAGTACGCGCGCATGGTGGTACCGGGATCCTACGATATCTACTACTCGTGGAGCTCTAGCGACCCAGCGCCCACGCAGATCCTTCCGCGCAACGCAAACGCGCTGATCCAGTCCGCAGTCGTAATCACCGACGGTCAAAAGCTGGATATCGACATCCCAACTGCAACCATTAGCGGCCAGATCAAGGTTGCCGGAAAGACCGTCAGCTCTACGTACGGACTGCTGTACCTGCGCAACGCCGCGACCGGAGACAGCGTCTTTTTAGGCCGCACCGGCAACATTCCTTACTCGCGCATGATCGTGCCGGGTACCTACGATGTCTACTATAGCTGGGACTCCTCGGACCCGGCTCCTACGCAGCTGGTGCCGCGCAATAGCAATGCGCTGCTGCAAGCTGGCGTGACCGTTGCCGACAAGCTGACGCTAAACCTGGATATTCCGACGGTAATGGTGACGGGCCAAGCCACCGTGGCGGGACAGCGCGTCTCCTCTACTTACGGAGTCCTAACGCTAGAAGCGCCGAGCGGCGACTCCGTCTTTTTGGGTCGCACCGGAATGAGCACCTACTCGCGACTGGTGATTCCGGGAAGCTATAGTGTGATGTACAGCTGGGACTCTAGCGACCCTGCGCCTAGCCAGCTGGTGCCGCGCAACTCTGGCGCGCTTATTCAAAGCGGGCTCGCACTGGCAGGCGGCGCGACTCCGGTCAAGGTCGACGTAGACATTCCTACCGTTACCGTCTCGGGCAAAATTACCGTCGCTGGAAAAGCGGTTTCCTCCACTTACGGAGTCATTACCGTACAAGGAGTCGGCAGCACGGACTCCGCCTATCTAGGCCGTACCGGAGGCGCAACCTACTCGCGGCTGCTGGTTCCCGGTACGTATCACGTCCACTACAGCTGGGACTCTAGCGACCCGGCGCCCACGCAGGTTGTGCCGCGCAACAGCAATGCACGCATCTTGGGCAACATTCCCATGGACAAGACCCAGACCCTAGACATCGACGTACCGATGGTCACTCTGTCAGGTCAAGTCACCGTCGCTGGCCAAGCCACAGCATCGACTTACGGAACGCTGAGCATGCGGGGCGAGAACAATGACAGCTTCTACCTGGGACGCACGGGCATGGCTCCTTACAAGCGTGCGCTGGTGCCTGGAAAGTATGATCTGTACTACTCCTGGGATAGCTCGGACCCGGCGCCTACGCAGCTGGTCCCACGCAATACCAACTCGCGACTGCGCGCCGCGGTAGAGATCACCAAGACCGACTCCCTAGACATCAACATTCCGACCCGCCGCATCGAGGGCTTTATCAAAGTAGGCGGCGAGCTCTCGCCTTCCACCTACGGCTCGGTGACGCTACAGAATGCGATCACTAGTGACTCGGCGTGGCTGGGTCAGACCGGTGAGGACCCGTTCCGCCGCCTGCTCATTCCCGGAATTTATACGCTGCAGTACTCTTGGAACAGCAGCGACCCGGCCCCTACGCAGCTCATCCCGCGCAACACCGCAGCCGCCATCGGCTGCATGATTATCGCGCCGTAAAGCCGCCCCGCTTCGCCGCCTGACTTGCTCGATTCCCAAGCAAGCAGGCGGCCTCCGCTTCCCCTCCCGCGCCGACTGTTCCCGTCCTAGCCCTTCGCCTTGGGCACAAAGCGCAGCGACAGTGAGTTTACGCAGTGCCGAGTATTTTTGGGCGTCATCCGCTCGCCCCGAAACACATGGCCCAGGTGACCTTTGCAGGCAGTGCAGATGATCTCGATGCGGCGACCGTCTTCATCGGGCACGCGCGTAACGGCCCCCGGAAGCTCATCATCAAAGCTCGGCCAGCCGCAGCCGCTGTGGAACTTGCTATCGGAAGTGTAAAGTGGCGCATTACACTGCCGACAGATGTAGGTCCCGTCGGCGTCAAAGTCATCGTACTCGCCGGTGTAGGGCCGCTCGGTCGCTTTGTGAACGATGATCTCAGTCTCTTCGTGTGTCAGCTTGTTCCATGCCATGCCCTGTAGTGTTGAGCATCCCGCCCGCAGAAACAAGCCGCGCGAAGACCCTGCAAGACATCGCCCGCAGCTATCCCAAAACAAGCTCTTGGGAATCGCCAACTACAGCACCGCTTGGCCGCAGCGCTTACTCTTCCTCTTCCATTGCGGTATCCGCGCCGCCCACCTGACAGAAGCTATTGCGCTTCTTGGCTGTGACCAGCGGCACCGCCTTGCCCTCTTTTGCTGCCGCCGCGATCAGCAGCGCCTGCGTCGCCGCCCGACGCTGCGTCTGTGCAAGCTCGCGCCGCTCGGTCAGCACGCGTGGCAGCTTGCCATCGGGCAGCTTGCCAAGCAGGGTCTGTATCAGCGCAAAGTCCGCGCTATTCCCTTTGGGCTCCGGCACCAGCGCCAGCACCTCGACCAGGTCCTCTACAAACGCGCGGTCGAGCGCTACTTTTTCCAGTCCTAAGCCCAGATCCGCTTTGACCGCCGCAACTGCAGGCGCAGTCCCAGGCTTACTTGCAGGAGCCACTGCAGGAGCGATTCCCTTCCCACGCTCTGCTGCCGGTCCTGCCACACTTGGCGATGGTAGCGCCGCCAGCGCGAGCTGCAGCGGTTTTAGCTCCTCCAGCAGCACCGGCACCAGTACTTGATCGCGCAGCAGCTCGATGTCTTCGGCGGCCATCTGGCACCACATCAAGCGACTGCTCAGCCGCGTCAGCACTGCTGCTGCTTCGCCGTGCGCTTGCTTAAGTAGACTACGCACCAGCGGCACAAAGTAACGCTGCCCGCGACCATAGTGGCTCAGCATGACGCTAAGGACGCGCGCCCGACACTCCCCATCGCACGAGGGTCCAGTCAGAAACTTCCCCAGCCAGTCTTGCAAGTTCGTGTGGAACGAGCTGTCGTGATCATGGTCCGCGCTGCCCTGCACCTCGACCGTCTGCGTCAGCAGCATCAGCGACCCCACCAGCCGCGCGCCCGCTGAGTACTGCAAAAACTTCTCGATTGAGCTGAGCTGCCGGCGCTCATACATCTCTTGCAAAAACGGCGCGAACAGGCCGCACAAGCGCACCA
>JAGNNG010000339.1 GCA_017990795.1 Deltaproteobacteria bacterium | reverse complement strand
CACCTGCGCGCCGGTGCGCTGCGCCAGCTGCTCAAGCTGCGTCGCTGTTAGGTAGCTATAAGGAGAGGAAAAGTCGAAGAAGAACTCGATGGTTTTCATGCCGATCACTTTACCTGCGCTTTAGGCCGGTAAAGTGCTCGGCTGCTGCACAAAGAGCGAAAAGCCAGAAGCTAGCTCTGGCGCATGCCGGGGGCTTCGCGACCGGTGGCGGCGACGTACTCGACATAGCTACCGCCGTAGATGCGTGGACCGGCGAGTGACAGCTCGAGCACGCGGCTGGCGATGGCGCGCAAGAACGAGCGGTCATGCGACACAAACACAATCGTGCCTTCATAAGCCGACAGCGCCTTGACCAGCGCGCGCTTGGTCACGATGTCCAAGTGGTTGGTCGGCTCGTCGAGCACCAGCAAGTTGGGCGCGTCGTACAGGATCTTGGCCAGCGACAGCCGGGCTTTTTCGCCACCTGAGAGCACGCGAATCGGCTTTTCGACATCGTCGCCGTGAAAGCCAAAGGCGCCGGCCAGGTTGCGCAGGGTGCCGATGCCCGCAGCGGGAGCGTGCGCCTGCAGTTCCTCGATCACAGTGGCCGCGACCGAGAGCTGCTCCAGCTGATGCTGCGCAAAGTAGCCCATCGTCACCGAGCCGCCGATGGCTGCCTCACCCGAGTCGGGCTTGAGCGCCCCCGCCATCATCTTGAGCAGCGTTGTCTTACCGGCGCCGTTTTCGCCCATCACCGCCCAGCGCTCGCCACGCCGAATCAGCATGTTCAGATCGTTGTGGATGACGCGCTCGCCGTACGCTTTACGTAGGTTTACGACCTTAAGCACGTCGTCGCCCGAGCGCTGCGGCTTGCGGAAGTCAAACTGCTTCTCGACGATGCGGCGCGGCGGCTCCAGGCGCTCGATCTTGTCGAGCTTTTTGACTCGGCTCTGCACCTGCGAGGCCTTGGCGGCCTGGGCGCGGAAGCGATCG
This sequence comes from Deltaproteobacteria bacterium, assembly GCA_017990795.1. GTDB lineage: Bacteria > Myxococcota_A > Polyangia > Palsa-1104 > JAEUJZ01 > JAGNNG01. The sequence goes on along the minus strand of JAGNNG010000339.1, from coordinate 2,513 downwards.
ATAAAGCGCAGCTCTTTGGCCAGCATCGCCTGCTGCCGCTCGTACTCGGCTTCGCGGCGGGCGGTCTCAAGCGCGCGGGCTTGCTCGTAAAAGTCATAGTTGCCGGTGTAGGAGCGGACCTGGCCACCGTCGATCTCGATGATCTTTTTGACGACGCGGTTCATGACATCGCGGTCATGGCTGGTCATCATCACGCTGCCGGGATAGTCGCGTAAGAACTCCTCCAGCCACAGGATCGACTCGATATCCAGGTAGTTGGTGGGCTCGTCGAGCAGCAGCACATCGGGGCGCAATAGCAGGATCTTGGCCAGCGCGACGCGCATCTTCCACCCGCCCGACAGGTGGCCGACATCGGACTCGACCTGGCTTGGCTGCAGTCCCAGGCCTGCCAAGATGGTGTGCGCGCGCGACTCGATGTCGTAGCCGCCTAGCTCTTGATAGCGTCCTTGGACCTCGCCGTAGCGCTCGACCAGGCGATCCAGGTCGTCGCCGGGATCGGCCATCTTCTGCTCCAGCTCTTTGAGCTCGTGGCCCAGGTCGGCGACTTCGCCCGCGCCTGAGATCGTCTCCTCCAGCACGCTGCGCCCGCGCAGGTCGCCGACGTTTTGGTTAAAGTAGCCCAGCGTCAGTCGGCGCGGCTTTTCGACGCTGCCTTCGTCGGGGATCTCCTCCCCGGTGATCAGCCGAAAGATGGTGGTCTTGCCTGCGCCGTTGGGTCCCACCAGGCCAATTTTTTCGCCCGGGTTGGCTTGAAACGAGGCGTCGACGAACAGAACCTGCCCGCCGTACTGCTTGGTGACGTTATTAAAAGCAATCATGCGGCGCGCATTCTGCCTAAAAGCCGGTGTCAGCGCAAAGCTCGCCTGACAAGCCGCGCACGAGTCTGGTAACTAGCCTCGGCTCCTCGACGCTGGCTGCCCGCCCGCCCCAGCAAGTGACGCGTCGTCTATAATCTGGGCAGATGAAAAGCGCTTCAGGTCCTGCAGCTGGTTCTACCGCTCCGAGCGGCTCTGGTCTTAAGTCTCCCACCGCGCAAGAGCTGCCCCCGGTCTTGTACGGCGGGCGTTATCAGATCTTGGGCCTGCTTGGCTCGGGCGGCAGTGGCACCGTCTATCGCGCGCGCGACACAGAGCTCGGCGAGATCGTGGCGCTCAAGCTCCTCCACCGTGACCTGCTACGTGCGCCCGGCGTCTTAGACCGCTTTCGCAGCGAGGTGCGGCTGTCGCGCAAGGTGACGCACAAAAACGTCGCGCGCATGTTCGACATCGGGGAGCACGCCGGCGAAAAGTTCCTGACCATGGAGCTTATCGAAGGCGAGTCGCTGGCGACGGTGATGGGGGCCGATGTCGGGCAGACCCACGCGCTGCCGCTGTCGCGCACCATCGCCATCGCCACCGAGGTCTGCGCCGGTCTGGCCGCCGCGCACGAGGTCGGCATCGTCCACCGGGATTTGAAACCGGAAAACATCATGCTCGCCAAAGATGGCCGGGTGCTAATCACCGACTTTGGCATCGCGCGGATGCAGCAGCAGCCGGACAAGCCCTCTGCCGCCGCCGAGTTTGTGGGCACCCCAGCCTACATGTCCCCCGAGCAAGCCGAAGGCGCAGACAAAATCGACGCACGCTCGGACCTGTTTTCGCTGGGCGTGATGCTATTTGAGATGCTAACCGGCACCCTGCCGTACCAAGCCGAAAGCAGCATGCTGATGGTGGCGCAGCGGTTGATTAAGGCGGCGCCTGATCCGCGGACGCGGCGACCGGACTTGTCGGCGGCGGTGGCGGCGCTGGTGCTGCGCTGCCTGGCGAAAAATCCCGCGGACCGCTTTGCCAGTGCTTATGAGGTCGCCGTCGCGCTGTCGCAAGTGCCGCTGCCTGCGGGGTCCGAGCGGGTCTCTGGAGGGATGCCGCAGGTTGCCTCCGCGGTGCCGCGTCCGCCGACGCTGCAGGCGCAGGGGGTGCTCTCGGCGCCGCTGGCGTTAGAGGTGCTGCAGCAAGGGCTCTCGTCGCCGACTGCCTCGGCGCTGCCGCCGGTGATCAAGCGCAGCCGGGTGGTGGCGGTGCTGCCGTTTAAGAACCAGGGCACTGCCGAAGATGAGTACCTGGCCGATGCGCTTAGCGAAGAGATCGTCGATGGGCTGTCGATGCTCAAGGGCGTGCGCGTGCGCAGTCGCGGCGCAGTCACGGCCCTAGTCGAGCAGCCGGGAGAGGCGCGGGCCCTGGGTCGCGAGCTTGGGATTCAGGTGGTCGTCGAGGGCTCGGTGCGGCGCTATGGCCAGACGCTGCGCGTGAGTGCGCGCCTGGTCAACCTTGACGATGACTACCAGATCTGGGCGCAGCGCTTTGACCGGCCCGCTGCCGAGGCGCTGGCGATTAGCGATGAGGTGACGCAGGCGATTGCAGGCGCGCTGACGGTGGAGCATCGGGCCCCGGCGCAGGCTCCGCTATCGGATGCGCAGGCCGTCGATCTGTACCTGCGGGCCCGCCACTTTTACTACCTGGGCACCACCCAGAGCC
>JAGNNG010000338.1 GCA_017990795.1 Deltaproteobacteria bacterium | reverse complement strand
GGCTCCACCAAGGACCCGGCGCTGCTGGAGTGGGAGTCGCCCGGCCAGTACAAAGCGCGGCTGTATCCGCTGCCGCCAGGCTCGACCCGGCGCGTGCTATTTACCTATACCGAGTGGCTGCAGTCGCACGGTGAAGGCGGCGCGCTGCGGACCTTCCGCTACCCGATGGGCGGCGCAGCAGGCGACGGTGCTCCACTGATTCAGGAGCTAGACATCGAGGTCGAGACCGCCAAGTCCGGGGCCACCGAGCTACGGGCAGGCCTGGGCGCGCTGCTGTCGCAAGACAAGCGTCGCGTGGTCCTGCAGCGCACCGACTATCTACCCAGCGCCGATCTGGTGGTCGAGCTGGCAGGCCCGCCGCGTCCCGAGGACGTCGCGCGGCTGTATCGAGCGCCGCACCAGATCCCGCCTCAGCCCGGCAGTCGTCCGGCGCGCAGTGAAGGTGAATACGTACTGATTCGGACCCTGCCCGTGCCCGCGCCCGCTTCGGCGCAGCGCGCGGCGGTGGATTTGGTGCTGCTGGTGGATGTCTCGGCGGGTACCGATGCCACCCACTTGGCGATGGCACGTACGCTGATCGAGTCGGTGCTCCGTCGCCTGACGCCCGAGGACCGGGTGGTGCTACTAGGAGCAGACCTGGATGCGCACGCGCTGCAAGCCGGGGCGGGGAAAGCGGCAGGACCAAAGCTCGTGGCGGCGACGCCAGAGACCCAGCAGGCATTGTTGGCGCAGCTTGGGGCCACTCGGACCGGCGGTGCCACGGATCTGGGCGCAGCGCTTAGTCAAGCGGCGGCGCTGCTAGAGCCGGGGCGTTTGGGCTCGGTGCTGTATGTCGGCGATGCGCAGCCAACCGTAGGCGAGCTGGACCTGCCGACCCTGCGTGAGCGCCTGGGCAGCATGGCCGCGCCGCTGCGTCTGTACGGCGTGGGCATTGGCGCAGAGGCGAACTTGGATTTGCTCTCGGGTCTGTGTCAGCAGAGCGCGGGGCAGGCCTATCGCGTCTCGGATCGCGCGGCAGCGGCAGAGACGGCGCTGGGCATCATCACCCACATGGTGCGCCCGGTGGCCAGCCGCTTGAAAGTGGACGTAGGCACGGGCCTGGACAGCATCTACCCACGCCAAGCGGTGTCGGTACGTGCTGGTGAGCCGCTGTTCGTGCTGGCGCGCCTGCGTCAGAGCTTGCCGCAGTCGGTCACGGTCGAAGGCATCTACGCCGGCCAGCCCTTCCGCAAGAGCTTCCGGGTCGAGAGCCACAGCATCGATGACACCGCGGACCTGCGCCTCCGCTGGTCACAAGCGCGCCTGCTGCAGCTTCTAGACGGCGGTGCCAGCACCGAAGAAGTTGCAGAGCTGGGCGTGCGCCAAAACCTGATCACGCCGTTTACTTCGTTCTATGTGCCCAGCGAAGACGAGGTCTCGCTGCTTGAGCGCACGCTGCCGCCGGTTCGCGCCGCTGGCTGCGCGCGGTCTGAAGCGCCGGTGTCGGCTGCATCCGTGGAGTCAGCCCCGGTCTCAGTGGCTGCTTCCACGCCCGCTGAGCAGGCTGCTCCCGACCCCGGTCGTCGAGAGGTCGAGGGCAAGATGGGCAAGAAGATGGCCAAGCCGAGGGCCAGCAAGTACGACAGCGCAGCCGACTCGGATGATGCGCCCGCCAAGGAAGAGGCCCGCGCCGCCGCACCAGCAGCAGAGCCCGAGACGGCCGCCAGCGCTGCACCACCACCGCCGCCAAAGCCGGCACCCAGTCGAGGCCCGAAAGGAAGCTCCGGGAAGGACTTTGAGGATGCAAAGAGCAGAGAGCGGTCCATGGATGCGCTGGTTGGCAATGACAAGAGTGATGGTTACGGTGCCGCTGGCTTTGGCTTGGTCGGTACAGGCCGCGGAGGCGGTGGCACAGGCGAAGGCACCATCGGCCTTGGCAACCTTGGCACCATCGGTCACGGCAAGTCGGGCTCGCTGCGGCCCAGCCAGGTGGTCGAAAAGAAGCGCAAGCTCAAAGCGGATCGTCGCCGAGGGGGGGATGATGAAGCGGAGCTGATTCCGGTGAGCAAGCCAGTCCTGGATCTCGATGGTGACCAGCGGATCACGGTGGTGGTGGGCATCCTGACGCACCGGCCCAAGGGCTGCAGTGCCGCCTCGCAACAGCCGCTGGATGAGCGCCGCGAGCTGTGGCGTGAGCGCCTGGGGATGCGCACCAGTGTTCGTCGCGCGCTGGAGGTGTTCCAAGATGCCGAGCGCGGCTGCGAGCTGCCTCGGTGGACCGATCGCCGCGAGCTGCTCAAGCTGATGCTGCGCAACTGCGGCGGTCCGTCGGGCATGGTGGCGCTGTACAAGCGCCTGGACGATCAGCCCGAGGAGCAGGACTTTTTGCGCCAGGCGATCCTGGGCGAGGTCAAAAACCCGCGCGACCTGCGCATCATCTTCGACGGCCTGGGCCTGGGCGATGAGGAGCGGGCCACGCTGGCGCAGGAAGTGGTGCGCAAGGCCAAGACTCCTGAGGAGCGGCTGCGGCGCATCTCGGACCTGCTGCTAAAGTGGCCGGGCGACATGCGGCTGCGCTTGATGCGGCTAGAGGCCGAGGAGGAGCTGGGTCAGCTCGAAGCGGCTCGGCGCACGGCAGAGGAAGTACGTCGTGATCCCTACGCTGATGCCCAAGCACGCACGGCGGTCGGTGAGCTGTACGTGCGGCTGGGCGACGAAGGTGCGGCTCGGCGCGCGTTCTCGGAGATCGTCGAGTTTGCGCCGCGTGAGCCGCTGGCCCGGCGACGGCTTGGCGACCTGTATCGCGCGCACGGCTGGTATGACGAGGCGTATCGCCAGTACCAGACGCTGCTGACGCTGCAGCCTGGAGATCAGTCGGTGCTGCTGCTGATGGCGATGGCGGCAGCCGGGGCCTCGCACCTGGAAGAGGCGCTGGGGCTGGAGCAGCGGGTGATTGGCACCTCAGAGCCGGGCAGCGAGACGGGTCTATCGAAGGTGGCGCTGCTGTCTACCAGCCTGCGCCTGATGATGCTGCGCGAGGCGGCTCGGCAGAAGAGCGATGCGGAGGAGCTGGCGCGGCTGGTGCTGCGGACGCGGCAAAGTGGCGCGCAGGCGCTGGCGCGACCGGTGCGGGTGCTGCTGACGTGGGCGCATCCAGAGGCCGATCTAGAGCTGAAGGTCAGCAGCCCGGGCGACGACAACAGCCCGGCCAACGACCTGGCACCGCAGTTTGGCTTGCTCGGGTGGCACAGCGCCAAGGACCAGTCGCCCACCGGCAATTACGAGATCTGGGTCAATCGTGTCGACCGCGCGCAGCTGGTGCGCTACCCGGCGCAGCTGACGGTGGTGGTCAGCGAAGGGGAGGCGGGCGAAAAAGTGGTACAGCTGCCGCTCTTGTTTGCGGGGGACCAGACCTCGCAGCACTTTGTCCTTCGCGGCGGTCGTCTGGAAGCGCAGCCTGAGGCGGGTTCAAGGAGCGTCCGATGAGCGGGTCGAGTGTGCGGTGGAA
>JAGNNG010000337.1 GCA_017990795.1 Deltaproteobacteria bacterium | reverse complement strand
TTGGGCCTGCGCCCAGTCCCCCGCTTGCAGGTGCAGCGGTCCCAGGTCGAGGCTGGAGCCAGCCAGGTTGATGTTGCCCTGGGCTCGTCCCTGGGCCGCATCGACGGAGCCGCCGCCGGTAGCGTTTAGATGCCCGCCGTAGGTGAGGTTTAGATCATTGCCAAAGACGCGGATGCCGCTGGTCTTGTGATAGTCGAGGCTGGCGTTCTGAAACTCGCCGGAAGCGCGGCCATGCGCCAGGTCGAGGTTGCCGCTGGCGTGGTCGACGCCAGCACCCATCGTGGTGCGGTCGTTGTAGCCCAGCAGATTCCAAGGTCCGCCGGGCGAGGTGGTGCCATAGCTGAGCTGGGCGCGAGCGTTGTCGACGCTGCCGCTAGCGGTGCCCCGGTTTAGGTCGATTGCTCCATCGGCGTGTCCGACGGATGCGCCACCACTTAGCGACACAGCGCGATTGCCACCCGCATGCGCATCGGCGCCGAAGGTAAACGCCGCATTGTCGACGCTGCCCGAGGCGCGGCCATTGCCGATGCTGCCCTGAGCGTTGCCGACGCTGCCGCCCGCGTAGACACCGGCTCCGGCGGTCAGCGGACCGATGCCGATGCTGGCCCGCTCGTCGAGCAGGTTGTTTTGCACCGGGATGCGATGGTTAAAGCGCGCTCCGTCCATCAGATCGCTGGGGCGGTTAAACGCGGCGGCATCCTTGGGGGCGCTCTGCTGATCCTGCGCGTACTGACCGCCGGTGGACTTCTGCCAATCGGCATAGCTCTTGTCGTTAAACTGCTGATGCCGTCCCTGCGAGTCGAGCCACGCCGAGTACATCATCATCGACGCTGCCTTGTCGCCGATGGAGTGCAGTCCCGCCGGGTTTTTGCCCTCCATCTTGAGGCTGACGTCGTAGTAGTTGGGGTCGCCCTTGCCGACGGCGTCTTTGAGCACTTCGCCGACCACCGAATCGACCTGCGCACCGTCGCCCAGGTGGCCTGAGATATTGGTGACTTTGATGCCCAGCTTCTCAAGCACCTCGCGCTGGTGCGGGGACATCGCCATCTCGTAGCCGTTGATGGCGATGTTTTTGAAGCCCTTTTGGTACAGGTCAATCGCGCTGTAAAACGAGCTCTGTCCACCGCCGGAGTGCCCGAGCAGCGAGATAAACTGGTTCGCCGCTTTCTCGTCGGTAACTTTGCCGGTCTTGGGATCGATAGACGGCGCGGGCTTCATCTGGCTCAGCGCCTGCTGCGCGCCTTGCTGGCCAAGCTCCGTCGCAGAGGCATACTTTTCGCCCAGGTTGTTGTGCTGCGAGTCGAGGCCCTTGCGCGTCTTCTCGTCGATGACCAGCTGGCCGTTTTTGTCGACCTGGATGCCCTCGGCAGCCGTGAAGTATTGGCGGACCGCGTTTACGTCGAGCGCCGCATCGGCAATGTTGCGGGCGGTATCGCCGCTGCCCACAAGTGGCGGGGCATCATGAAAGTCGCCATAAGCAGCGACGGCATGCGGGTCCCGAGGGTTTGCATAACCACCCGTGGCCGCGAGCTTGCGCGACATCGCATCGGCATCGCTTTGCCCGTTGGTGATCCCGGTAAACATCACCGTCGGTGGATCGTGGCTGGGTGACGGCGGACCCGCTTCTTTGGCGATCGTCGCCGCCATCAGTACGCCACCGGGCATGCCGGGCTGGTCGGCGAGCTTTTTGGGCTCCTCTGCGAGCTTGGCCAGTGGCGACTCTGCCTTGTGGCCGCTGCCACCGCCAAGTCCTCCCCGACCTGGTGGCGGACCTAGCAGCGGTGCAAAGGGTCCACCAAACAGCAGCGGCGAGTGTCCCATCCCCAGCAGCGGGTTCCCACCGGTGCCCGCGGAGCTTCCTGCGTGCCGACCGGCAGTTCCGATGCCGCCGCCGCCACTGCCCCAGGCGCTGGGCTTACTCGACAGCTGTGCGTTTTGTGGCTCGGGACCTGACATGGCAAGCACTCCCCGCGATGCCCTGCTGGCTGTGCAGAGCGGTGTAGCTTGGGTTATCGACCAGCGCCCGTGCCGGGTTTCGTTTCGTGTCACTTTTGCTGCAGATGCGTCGCGCTCAAAGTCGGCACAGCACAGGCCTGCGGGTGCAGGTAGGCTCGTACGCACCTGCGCCGCGCGTCGTCTGTGCGCGACAGGGCTGCTGCGTCACCGCGCTCACCCTCTGTGATGAGAGAATCGGGCTTGGCAAGTGCTGCGAATGTCTCTAAAAACTGCGCGCAGGGCCCACCGTCGCTTTTTGGCGCGCTACAAGGACACATCGCCGCTATGTATCTAGGTCTTCGGGTTGCTGTTGTGGTGCCAGCCTTCAACGAGGAGTCCAACCTCGCAGCCACCCTTGCCACTATTCCTGCCTTTGTCGATGACGTCCTGGTCGTCGATGACGGTAGTACCGACGCTAGCGCCTCGATTGTGCAGGCGCTGCAGCGTCCCGGCTTGCAGGTGCTGCGGCATACGCAAAATCGCGGCGTCGGGGCTTCCGTCGCTACCGGCTATCGGCGGGCGCTTGAGTTAAACAGCGACGTTGCACTGGTGATGGCTGGCGACGGACAGATGGACCCAGCGGATCTGCCGGCGCTGCTGGCGCCGATCGTTTCAGGCCAGGCCGACTACGTAAAAGGCAATCGCTTCGCAGTGAGCGAGGTCTGGCGCGCGATGCCCAAGTCGCGGCTCCTTGGCAATATCTTGCTGTCGCTGCTGACGCAGCTGACTTCAGGCTATCGGCAGCTGTTTGACTCGCAGTGCGGCTATACGGCGGCGACCCGTGGCGTGCTGCGAGCACTGGACCTAGATGGCCTGTTCCCGCGCTACGGCTATCCAAATGACCTGCTGGCCAGGTTGTTTGTCGTCGGTGCGCGCGTGGTGGATGTGCCGGTGAAGCCGATTTATGGACCGCGCTGGCGCTCGGGGATTTCGCTGCGCACGGCGGTGTATCCGGTGTTGTTTGTGGTTTTGCGGTCGCTGTGGTGGCGCAAAAAGATGCTGCGCCAAATGGGTCGCTCGGCTCCCAGGCCAGCGTCGATAGTAAGACCCCAGTTTGCGCCCACTGGAGCTGCTGCCGAGGTATCTCCGCCTGACTTGCTGACGTCGGTGGAATCTCTGCCGTCGCTGCCAGCGGACGCCTCCGATCACCCTCGCTTGCCTTTGTAGCCGGAGCCCGCTTTGCGTATCGGCGTTCTGACGACCTCGTATCCGCGCTGGGCTGAGGACTCTGCCGGGTGCTTTGTCCACGGCTTGAATCGCTGGCTGCTTGGGCGCGGTGATCAGGTCGCGGTGGTAGCTGCGGGCGAGGACGGTAAGCGGGCTTCGAATCCCGAGCTTCTCGACGGAGTTTTGGTGCAGCGGGTGCCGTCGACGCTGTTTTTTCACGGCGGTGCCCCCGACGAGCTGGCACATGGTGGGCTTGTGGCCAAGGTAGCGGCCCTGCGCTTTTCGTCCACGCAGCTGCTACAGGCGCTGCGCTTTCTGCACAACTG
>JAGNNG010000336.1 GCA_017990795.1 Deltaproteobacteria bacterium | reverse complement strand
GCCGTCTGCAAAGTCCCAGCTGGCCGAAGACCTAAGGAATACGTCGCCTTGGCCGCAGTGATGCACGCAGTCCGTGGCACCAGCCAGCTCGCAAGCCCGGCGACCAGCTAGCGCAAGAGCGGGTCGCAGTCGAGCTGCCCCAAGTCTCCTCTTTTGCATGGCTGGTGCCGCTTCGGTCTACGCTACCCGTTCCCCGGCCATTCCCAACAGCCTGCGCTGCGTAGTTTTTCCGCCGGGACATGCCATCGCATGCAGCCACGGTGAATGATGCCCTTGGCATGAACGGCAGCCAGCGCCGACGCGACCTGCCTGCCAATGCGAAACGCCGCCGAGCCCAGGTTACCGACGCGCTCCAGCCGACTTAGCAGCGTCTCGCCGTCCAGAAACTCCATGCAAATGTAGGGCGCGCCGCTCTCTAGCTGGCCGACTTCGTAGATGCTGACTAGGCCGGGATGACCGACGATGCTGAGCGCGCGCGCCTCGTTGACAAAACGCTGCACCATCTCGGGCTCGTGCGCGTACTCGTCGTGCAGGACTTTGATGGCAGCGCGCCGCCCAAGCTGCTGATGAACAGCCTCGTAGACGACGCCCATCCCCCCCTCACCCAAAAAGCGGAGGACGCGGTAGCTGCCAATCACCTTGCCAAGCATGGTCTGCACGATCGAGCGTAAAGCTCGACACCTTACAGTCTAACCCAGCAGCCGAGCTACCGCGCAGGTCCTCAGTCGTTACGGCTTTACAAAGATCAAGCTGGCGTTGGTGCCGCCAAAGCCAAAGCTATTGGACAGCGTGGCTTTTAGCTGCGCAGGCCGCGCGACCTTGGGCACGTAGTCCAGGTCGCACTCTGGATCGGGCTTGTCTAGGTTGATGGTTGGCGGCATCACGCCATCGCGCAGCGCCAGCACCGAAAAGCCAGCCTCGACGCCACCCGCTGCGCCCAGAAGGTGCCCGGTCATCGACTTGGTCGACGAGACAGCCAGCTTGCGCGCGTGATCCCCAAACACCGCCTTGATGGCAATCGTCTCGGCAATGTCGCCCTGCTTGGTCGAGGTCCCATGCGCATTGATGTAGCCGATGTCCTCTGGCCTTACGCCCGCTCGCGCAGCATCGCGCAGAGCCGCACGCATACAGCGCTGCGCCCCTTCGCCATCCGCCGGTGGCGAGGTCATGTGAAAGCCATCCGCCGTGCGCCCGTAACCCACAAGCTCAGCCAAGATATTGGCCCCACGAGCCAGCGCCCCTTCGCGCTCTTCTAGGATCAGCACGCCCGCCCCTTCGCCCATCACGAAGCCGTCGCGGTCCAGGTCAAACGGTCGCGAGGCCTGCTGCGGCGCATCATTGCGCACCGACATCGCCCGCATCGCATTAAAGCCGCCGACGCCAAGTGGTGTCACTGTCGCTTCAGCGCCACCGGCAATCATCGCGTCCGCTTCGCCCAGCGCAATCGCCCGCGCCGCTTCGCCGATGGCATGCGCGCTAGAGGAGCACGCCGACACATGGCTCATCACCGGCCCTTTGATGCCGTTCTTAATCGACACCAGCCCAGGCGCAATGTTGATGATGATTTGCGGCACGAAGTACGGCGACATCCGCCCCGGACCCTTCGCCAGCAGCGTCGAGTGCGTAGACTCGATGTGAGTCACGCCGCCAAGTCCCGCGCCGATGTACACGCCCACCCGATCACACGGATAGCGCCCATCTTTGAGCGGCCCACTTGGCACCGCGCGGTCTGGGTTAAAGGGCGTCTCGCGATCCGCGCACTCGGGGCTTAGCTCCAGCTTGGCGGCGGCGATGGCGTCTTGCGCGGCGAACAAAGCAAAGTGGACAAAAGGGTCCATATGCTTGGCTTCGCGCTTGTCGATGTAAGTGGAGGGGTCCAGGCCCCGCACCTCACCGGCAAACTTGGTGGGAAACTGCGTGACATCAAAGTGTGTGATGGGGCCGATCCCGCTCTGCCCGGCAAGCGCAGCCTGCCACGATGACTGCCAGCCCAGACCCAGCGGTGTACAGAGACCAATGCCCGTGACAACAACCCGTCTTCCCATGGTCCTGCGGTTTATCACAGGAGCGGGCTTTATTGCTACGATGACAAGCGGAATGCCCCGGGACTTTTGGCAAACCAGGGCAAGACAGCAGCAAGCATGCGCGCACAAGTGAAGGCCCAAGCCTTGCCCAAGCCCCAAAGCCGGTGGCGATACCAACACCTAGCTGGCAGCATTCCCCGCGCGGTTGGCGCGCTGCTGCTGATGCTGGCTGGCGTGGGTGTAGCGGCTTCTGGGGCCCAGGCAACGCCGCTGCAGCTTGCGACCGATCAGGCCAGTGAGCTGCGACTTGCGCCTCCGCCGCCGCTGCCGCAACTGGGGCCGCGCTACGCTGCCGTGACCGTGGACCTGTACTTGCCGCTGGGCCACAAGCTAAGTGAGCCCACCCTGCAGCTTGCGCTTTTGGTGCAGCGGGAAGCCAGCGATGTGCGGCTGGTCGTGCATCCGCAGGCCTCGACCCCGATTGGGCGTGTCGCGGCAGAGCTACTGGCCGAAGCCTACGAGCTAAAGCCCGACCGCTGCTTTGAGCTTTTGGCGCTGCTGCATGCCCACCCCGACTGGGTGGAGCCGGGCGAGAAGCTCTCGTCTGCCCTGGCGGCTGCCGTGACGGCCCTGGACTTGCCCCCGGCGCAGCTTGAGCAGGCCCTGTCGTCCCGCCGCCACCGCGCCAAGGTCGTGCTGCAGTGGGAAAACGAGCGCCTGCTAGCGCCCTACCCTCCCGAGCTGCGGCTTAACGGCCAGCGCGTCGCGGCCAGCGGCCTTACCTACGTCCAGCTGCGCGAGGAGCTAGACCGCCAGCGCACCCGAGCCTATCGCGCGCTAGCCAGCGGCACGCCCCCCACCCAACTATTCGAGCGCCTGCACAGCGAAGCCGTCGCCGCCAATCCCCAGTCGAGCAGCCTCTACTCGCAGCCGTTTTCGACCCGGACCTGGGGCCGGTTCCCGCTGCCGGCGCGCTCGGCGACTGCGCTGGCCACGACGACTCCGGCCCCGGCCCCGCTGGAGCGCCGCTTGCGCCTGGACCTAAGCGTAAGCCCCAGTCGCGGCCCGCAGGTCGCCCCCGTCACCATCGTCTTTATCGGCAGCTTGGACCTGTACGCGGGACTGTTGCCCGCTCGCGCCGCCCTCGCTGCCGCCCGCAAGTACCCCGACCGTGTGCGCCTGGTCTTTATGGCCGCGCCGCGCATCGATAGCAGCCAGCGCATCGCCACCCTGCTGCAGCAGGTCTGGCAGCTAGACCCCGGGCGCTACTGGAACCTGGTCGACACCGTGCTAGAGCTAACCCAGCGCCGCTACTTTCTGCGCCTAGATGAAGTCGAGGCCCAGATCCAGCCCGCCGCCAACCTGGCCATCCTGCGCAACATGCTGCGCTCAAGCTATGCCCAGTCGCAGGTCGAGCGCCAGCAAACCGAAGCCCGCCGCATCGGCCTTGAGTACACGCCGCTGGTCCT
>JAGNNG010000335.1 GCA_017990795.1 Deltaproteobacteria bacterium | reverse complement strand
GCATCAAAGTCAGTAACTCGGGAGCGATTCAGAAGCTGCACCACAGCAACTCGGCGCAGAGCTTGACGCAGACCGGCACACTGATGGGCACGCCGCTGTATATGGCTCCCGAGCTAGCGCAAGGCTCGCATCTGGCGCAGCCACCAGCAGATGTCTTCAGCTTCGGGGTCATGGCCTACGAGCTGCTGTCAAAGCGCCTGCCCTTCGCCGAGCCGCCGATCCTGCTGCTGCTCAGTCCTAAAATAACAGAGCCTCCGACGCCGCTGGCCCAGCTGTGCCCAGAGCTCAATGCCCTAGTCGCGTCCATGCTCGACCGCTGCCTGCAGATTCATCCCGAGGACCGCCCGAGCTCTCGCGAGCTAGCCGACTTGCTACGCCCGTTTGCCGGCACCGGCGTCAGATAGCCCCGCTGCGCAAAGCCCAAGCGCGCCCGACGCACAAGCCGCACACAGTGCTACCCTTTACAGCATGCCAACACTGTGCCCCGAAATTCGCCGCCGCGCGTGGCTGGTGGCCGTCCTAAGCTGGGCTGCTGTGGGCTGCGTTCCCGGCGGTGACATCACCTCGCAGGGAGTGACGCCCGCAAGTCAGCAGTGCGCCAAAGCGGGCTGCTCGAGCCATGTGCAGTACCAGACCACGGTGAGCGTGCCGCTAGCCAGCGTGACCCAGCTTGAAGCCAAGCTGTGCTGGAACAGTATCTGCGCGACGCGGCAGGTCTATCAGCCGGCTCAGTCCGCATCCGGGTACAGCTGCGAGGTCACTGGCGTCATGCAGACCAGCTGCCAGCTGACGCCCAGCGGCGGCGGCCTGCTCTTTGCCGTCAGCTTTCTGGGACCATCGAGCGAGTGGAAAGACGGCGACCTGTTTACCATCGAGCTTGGCGTCCCCGGGCAAGCGCCGCTGGTGAAAGTACAAAAAGCGGCCGTCTACAAGACCACCCAGCCGAACGGTCCCGGCTGCGAGCCGACCTGCTTCTCTGCCAGCCTCAACTAACAGAGTGAGGATTCCGGCGATTTACAGGCTCTGAAGCGGTGAATTTCTGGCAACCTCGCAGCCGATGGCAGCAAGGCCAGTGCAGCGTGACCAAATGACCAAAGCGCAGCAGAAAACCCAGAAGCCAGCGGCCCGCGCCACAGCGTCTGTTTTACTGCTGCTTTTCGTGGCGCTGCGCAGCCTGTCATCCAGCCGATTGACCAGCGCGCTGGCCATGCTGTCGGTGGCCATCAGCGTCGGCTTTCAAGTCCCCAACAGTGCCAACCTGCGCGGCTATAGGCAAGAGCTGCTGCGCCACGCCGTCCGCCTGTCATTTGGCGAGGTGCGCGTGCGTCCCCAAAAAGGTGCTTACCTCAAAAATGTGGCGCAGCTGCGGCAGCAACTCTCGACGCTGCAGCACGTTGTCGCAGTACATCCGGCGCTGGTGCTGCCCGGAGCCGTGGAGCGCGATGGTCAGTTTCGCGGCTCCTCTGTGATTGGGATCGAGCTGAACTCGCCCATCCAGCCGCTGTCGCTGCACCAAGGTCGCCTGCCCAATCCGGGCGCGCTAGAGGTCGTTGTCGGTAGCGCCATGGCCGAGCGACTAGCGCTGAAGCTGGGCGACAAAGTGACGCTGCACATCGTCTTTATCGGCGAGGACGCAGTAGCGCCAGTGCAAGGTCGCGGCGCGTATGAGATGTCGGTGTGCGGCTTTGCGGAAGGCGTGTTCTCTGCCACCGATCAGCTGTTTGTCGATCGAAACTTTCTGGTCACCCAGGCCGACACGCCCGATCCGGTATCGCTGCTGCTCATCTATTCGCAGCCGCAGCCAGACGGCACCCCGCTCGACGATGAGCAGTCGCAACTGCTAGCAGTCCAGGTCCGCCATGCGCTGACCGGTCAGCCGGTGCAGGTCTCCACGTGGTCCGAGGACAGCCCCTCGCTGCGCGGCATGCTGCGGTCGATCTCTGTGGTCACGGCAGTCTCGCTGACGATGGTGCTGGCGGCGGTGGTTCTACCGGTGTCGGCGCTGCTGTACATCCACATGCTGCGCAGACGACGCGACGTGGCTCTTTTGGGAGTGCTGGGCTTTACGCGCCGCGATGTCTTCTTGTCGTATGCCATGCACGGTGTGCTCATCGGCGTGGCGGGCGTGGTGCTTGGCTGCGGAATGGGCGCAGTGCTGGTGCTCCTGTTTGTGCGCTATCCGCTGTTTGCGTCGGAAGGCTTCGTCATTCGTCCCGCGCTTACCTGGGCGGCGCTGCTCAGGCCCTCTCTGTTTCTGTTTGCAGCGACGGTAATCTCCAGCCTACTTCCCGCTGCCCGCGCCGCTCGCCAGGACGCAGCCACCGTACTAAGAGGCGAGCTATGAGCATCCTCACCGCGACCCGCCTGTGCAAGCGCCAGGGACCACGCGAAGTGCTCACAGACGTCTCGCTGTCGCTACGCGAGGCGGAGTCGGTGGCGCTGGTGGGCAAGTCAGGCTGCGGCAAGACCACGCTGCTGCAGATCTTGGGGCTACTAGACCAGCCAGACAGCGGGCACCTAGAGCTGCTGGGACAGTCAGTGCAGACGCTGAGCCCTGCCGCACGCGCCCACCTGCGACTGTGTCATCTGGGCTTTGTGCTGCAGCAAAACAGCCTGCTGCCCCACTTCAGCCTGCGCGAAAACATCGCCCTGCCCGCTTGGCGTCTCTCGGGCAGTCGCAGCCTCGCGCTGGCCCAAGCAGACGAGTGGCTACAGCGCCTGGGTCTTTCGGAAGTAGCGCACCAACCGGCAGGCTTGTGCTCTCCCGGTGAGGCGCAGCGTGGTGCGGTCGCGCGCGCGGTCATCAACAACCCGCGTCTGGTGCTCGCCGACGAGCCGACCGGTAGCCTGGATGCCACCTCTGCCAGCCTGGTACTGCAAGCGCTGTACGGCCTGTGCGAGCACGGCACAACCCTGCTGCTGGTCACGCACGACAGCCAAGTCGCCGCCCAAGCCGGACGAGTTCTGCGACTGCAAAAGGGCCAGTTGGTCACGCAGGCAGCCTCGTCAAATCCGTCCAGCGATACCCCCAGCGAGCCAGCCTAGGTGCTGGAGAAGCAAGCATGAAGACCAAAACCTACGGCCTCATCGTGCTCAGTTTTTTTGCCATTCATGCCTCGGGCCATCTGCGCCACCACACCGCGCACGACCTGCTGTGGGGCTGCAACAGTGGCACGCTGCTGGTAGGACTGGGGCTCACTGCCGGCTGGCTACGCCTCGCTGCGGTGGGCGCACTCTGGCTCAGCCTGGGCACGCCCTACTGGATCCTCGACGTGTCGTCCGGCGGCGAGTTCATCCCGACCTCAGTTCTCACACACATCGGCGGTCTGGGTCTGGGATTACACGCGCTGCGCCAGCAAGGCATCCCGCGCGGAGCCTGGTGGCAAGCCCTGCTGGCCATGATTCCGCTGCAGCTACTAAGCCGTCTTTTGACCCCGCGCGCAGCCAACGTAAACCTCGCTTGGGATGTCTACCCCGGGGTGGCGAAGCTGTTTCC
>JAGNNG010000333.1 GCA_017990795.1 Deltaproteobacteria bacterium | reverse complement strand
CAGAGTAGTGGAGAGTCCTAAAAGCGTAGTGCGCAGAGGGCGCACATGAACGCCCATCTGCCTTTCGACGACCCTACTTTCGACGGCTCCGCTGCGCCACGCGCGACGCGATCGGGATCACATCGGCGATCGGCTTTGCATACGTCAGCCTCGCTAGGTCTTGCGCGTGATAGCTGGGCGCGAGGTGCGCGTACACCATCGTCATCGAGATGTCATGGTGCCCTAGCAGCTGCTGCAGCGCGATCAGATTTCCGCTGGACATGACGTAGTGTGACGCGAAAGTGTGACGAAGCGCGTGCCATGGATGCGCAGCGACGGGGCAGCCGGACTCCTTAAGGAGTCGTTGAAGCTCCTTCCCATCACCGCTGTTGCCCATTCCTAACCGCCCGAGCTTACCGACAATCGGAAACACCAGTGACTGCGGAGTCTGCGGACAGACTCTCTGCCACGCTCTTAGAATTGGCATCAGCGATGGATGAATTGGCACGGCGCGGGTCTTTCCGCTTTTGGGTGTGGTGTTATAGGACCACGCAATGCGAATGACTCCTGAGGTGAAGTTCACATCACTAAAGCGCAGCCCGTACAGCTCTCCCTTGCGCATTCCGGTGTACACCGCCGTTGCAATCATGGGAAACAGCGCCGGTGCAGTCGCCTCCGCATGAGTCAGCAGCTGACACACCTGCTCCGCGCTTAGGTAGTCGATCGAGCCAGCTTTGGGCGTCTGAAACAGCCCGCGCACTGGACACGCAAGGGAGTCCGAAAGGAGCCCGACTTCCTGCGCCCACCGCCACACCGCCGACAGTCCCGACAGCACCCAGTTCAGCGTCGCGGGCTCTCTTCCTTCCAGCAGCCAGCTGTCGCAAAACCGCCGCAGATCCGGTCGCGTGAGGCTCGCCAGCACCGTCGAGCCAAACAGCGGCAGCAGCTTACTTACGCCCGCGCGAATCTGCCGCTTGTACGCAGTGGGCGTCTTGGCCCGGCGCGGCATCGCCTCGGCTTGATAGCGGTCGTGTAGCTCAGCCAGCGTCAGGCCTGCCTGCTGTCGCTCCGCGCTCTTCACATCAGGCACACCGACGATGCCGCGCGCCACTCGCGTTAGCACTTCGGCCTGAATACGCAGCGCTTCGGGCTCAGTCTCCACGTCCGGTGTGTGCCGTCGGCGCGCGCCATCGACATCCACATAACGGAACGTAAAGCGAATCCGTCCGTCGCTGTCACGCCGCTTCTCAAGTTTGGCCATCGCGTCCCCCCAGCCCAAGCGCAAACCGCACCACCTGACCGATCAAGCGATCGGCAGGTGCGACCTTTTCATCGTAACCCGAGCCGACCGCGATCGGGCCGACGATCACCCGCCAAGCTGCGCGCCAGCGAAGTCGAGCAGCCGCCTGCCCAACCTCGACGGAGAGGCCCCTGGACCTTGTGGTCCACGACACTCTTTCGTTCCTGTAAAATCGTGGCTGAGCTAACAGTTTATGATTGAGCTGTAAAATACCCCTCCGTCGAAGACGAAGGTTCGGCGGACCGTCTGGGGGGATGGGAAAAGCGCAGTAGTTTCTGGATGGGAACTAGTTACTCGTCGTCGTCGGCTGGCTCGTCTCGGGGGCCTTCGATGTCGTACTTGCGCATCAGCTTGCGGAAGTACTTGCGGTCGATCTCAGCCTCGCGCGCGGCGTGCGAGATATTGCCGCGATTTTTACGCAACAGCTCGACCAGATACTCGCGCTCAAAGGCCGCCACCCACAGCTCTTTGGCGTCTTTAAACGGCATATCCGTCTGCGGCGTCAGCGGCGGCGGGCTCGGGGCGACGATGTCAGAGCCCGAGCGCTGCGAATCAGACTTACCCGACAACAGCGCACGCGGTCGCGCCGCATCAGTGCCGGTGGCCAGGCGAATCGGACCGCTGCGCAGAAGCTCGCCATTGCGGATCGCATCGGGCAGGTCTTGCGGCAAAATCTCGTCGGTGCTGGCAAAGCTGACGGCGCGCTCGACGGCGTTTACCAGCTCGCGCACATTGCCTGGCCACTTGTAGGCGGCCATCAGATCCAGGGCCGCCGCCGAGATCCGCGTACACTTGCGGTTCCCGTCGGGCAGCTTGTTGTAGGCATGGTCGGCCAGAAACGACTCGACTAGCAGCGGGATGTCATCGGTGCGCTCGCGCAGCGGCGGCAGAAACAGCCGCACCACCGACAGGCGATAAAACAAGTCCTGACGAAAGCGGCCCGAGCGGACCTCTTCTTCCAGCTGGCGATTGGTGGCGGCGATGATGCGCACATCCACCTTTAGCGACCGCGTTGCGCCGACGCGCCGGATCTCGCGCTGCTCTAGCGCCCGCAAGAGCTTTGGCTGTAGCTCCGACGGCAGCTCGCCTAGCTCGTCCAAAAATAAAGTGCTGCCGTGGGCCATCTCGAACAGGCCCTGGCGGGTCATGATGGCGCCGGTGAAGCTGCCTTTTTCGTGACCGAACAGCTCGGACTCGATCAGGTTTTTGGGCACGGCGCCGCAGTCAAACACCATCATCGAGCTGCCCGCGCGCGGAGACAGCTTGTGGATGGTCTGCGCCACGACCTCTTTGCCAGTGCCGGTCTCGCCCTCGATGATCACGGTCGCGCCGGTCGGGGCAATCTTTTCGATCACCGCGTACAGCTCGCGCATCTTGACGTTCTTGCCGATGATGTCGCCCAGCCGGTTCTTCGCCGACGGCACGATCTCGACTTTTTCCTGCGATGCGAAAAACTGCACCTCGCTCTGGCCCAGGCCGATGGTGACGCCGCTGTGTAGAAAGCCCTCACGCACGCGCACCCCGTTGATGAAGGTGCCGTTGGTAGAGCCCAGGTCGCACAGCAAGTAGCCGCCCTCTTCCTGCACGATGCGGCAGTGATTGCGCGATACGGTCTCGTCGGTGATTACCAGGTCGTTGTCCTCCATGGCACCGATGCGGATGACACCTTTTTCAAACAGGTGCTCGCGGTGGATGCCAGAGGAGTGACTGACCAGCCGACAGGTCCGCATCTGGATCGTGCGGGGACGAGCGCCGTCGTAATGCACCTTGGTAGGTGCCACATAGTCTGGGAACTTGCGCTTGGGTTCCGACGGGGCTGGCATCGTATGAACAATACCGGGGATCTGCCAAACCGGTCAAGGCACGCCTCGGGTCGCCCCGGACTGGGCGATAAGCGCGGGCCGCATGGGTAAGGACCCAGCCGCGCCCGTAGGACTGCAGACGAAAAGTACTGGAGGTAGCAGAAGTAGGTAGGACTTGGGCACCGGTCAGCCGGACGTGATCGACGCCGCCTTACTGCTGGCAGATGTCTGCCCCAGCCTTCTTATTAAAGGCCAAGCAGGCTTCACGGATGTTGTGTGGGTGATTTTTTAGGTCAATCACCTTTAAGTGCGCAAGTGCATGAAGCACTGATAACGATGTTTCCGAAAAGCCACTTTTCTCTCTGGTCAAGTGTAGGTGCTGTAGCTTCCTATTTTTTGCTAGCCACCCTATTACAC
>JAGNNG010000334.1 GCA_017990795.1 Deltaproteobacteria bacterium | reverse complement strand
CCACGAACTGATAGCCCGCACCAAAAAACGGCGTCCCGTCCTCTTTGAGCAGATCCGGAACCGGCGCGCGCGTCGAAAATACGAACCGCAGCCCCGAGTCGTGAAAGATCGACCGCACACACTTGGCAAACTGGTGCTGGTCGGCGGGGAAATACAGCCGCGTGGTGTCGTGACCGTCCTCGGGCAGCCCGTTGTCGGCGAACATCGAGTTCACGCCAAAGTGGCAGGTATTGTCCGCCATGTCGTCGTTGCCGCTGTGGCTAAAGTGCGCGATGACGTTGGCCTTGTTCAGCCGCGCCATCGTGATCTCCGAGATACACATCTCGAGGAAAGCCGAGAACGTGGCGAAGATGCCGACCTTGCCAGCCTCGGAGCCAAAGCCGCAGGCGGCCGAGAAGTTGCCGCGCTCCATGATGCCGCCGCGCACAAACACCTCGGGGTACTTCTTGCGGATGTGGTGCAGGCCGCAGGAGCCTTCCAGGTCGTTGTCGAAGACGCGCACACTGGCGACCCGCTGCGCTGGCGTCAGGCCGTCGAGGATCTCGTTTACGATCTTGCCGAAGTCATCACGGTTCTTGCCGACGCCCGACGAGCCACGATAGGTGAGCGGGCTCTTGTCGGTCTTGGCCGCCTTAAGCAGCGCTATCGCCGACTCATAACCGCCACGCTTTTCCAGATACTTGATTGCAGTCTCGGCTTTTAGGACCTCATGCGCATGCGGACTGCCTTCGGCCCCTTCGATGCCCGGTGCCATCGCTCGCTTGATCACCAGCGCGTGCGGCTGACCGTCGCGGAAGGCGCGCGCCACAGCGGTGTAGAGCGCCTGCAGGTCTTCACCTTGCGTAGTCTCGACGCGCATGCCGTGACCCACCAGCGTCTGCGTCAGATCGTAGCCGGGCAGGTAGTCGTGGGGATGCCCAGCGATGGTGACGTTGTTGTCGTCGACCAGCAGCTTGATATTTAGCCCCTGCGCGACTGCCAGACGCGCGGCCTCGGCATTGTCGCCTTCCATCTGCGAACCGTCCGAGCCCAGCACAATCACCGACTTGCCCGGATTCGCCATCGCCACGCCGTTGGCAAACGCCCACATATGCCCCAGTCGCCCCGAGCTAAACAGGACACCAGGTGTGTGGCCCTTCTCAGGATGTCCGGGGAGTCGAGCATTGTATTCGCGATAGTGCAAAAGCCGCTCTGCCGGCATGTGACCGTCGAGCACACTGAGCAAATACTGAGTCGCTACGCGGTGGCCGGCCTCATCAAAGAAGATCGGCAGGATGGGGGCGCCGCCAGCAATCAAGGCCCGCAAAATCGTCACTTCTGGGACGGTATCGTAGGCCCCGCCGGTGTGGCCGCTCAGCCCTCTGGCCCCGGCTAGGGCGGTGAAGAAGACGATCGCATCGCGGCACAGCTGAACATTAAACTGCAGCGCCGCCAGCTCATCCGCCGACAGCGTGTCTTTCTGAAGGTCCAGCTTCAGCGGTTTAAGAGCACCAAGGTTTATCGGAAAACTGTGAATATCCATGGAACATGGATACCGCGAAACCGGGCCGCTTAGGTAGACCCAGCAGCACTCCGCGTCGCCCCGCCACTGGCAAAAGCGAGGCGGGGACCAAGTCACATCGGCCCGATCGCAAGCCTACGCACCCAGCGCTTCTGTAGCGTCTTAGTGACCCGCTGCAGGCTTGCCACCGATGACCTGCTCCACCTGCGCGCGCATCAGATCTCGCAACTCGGGGGTCTTGGCTTCTAGGTTCAAGCGCAGCACTGGCTCGGTGTTGCTTGCACGCACGTTGCACCACCAGTCGGCTAGCCGCAAAGTGATGCCGTCTAGGTGCGCGACCTCGGCGGTAGGAAAAGCCTGCTGCAGCCGCGCGATGCAGGCGTCTTTGTTCTGGACCTCGAAGTTTAGCTCCCCCGTCGCAAAGTACTTGGCAAAGGGGCGCATCAGCTCGCTCATCGGCTGGCCGACGCGACTAAGGACCGATAGCACCAGCAGCATTGCCAGCTCGGCGTTGTCGGTAAAAAAAGCATCGCGGAAGTAGAAGTGTCCGGACAGCTCACCGGCGAAGATGGCGTTGGTGGCGCGCATGCTCTGCTTGATGAAGCTGTGGCCGACCCGACTCTCTAGCGGCGTGCCACCGTGGCTGAGGATCTCATCGCGCACCACCCACGAGCTGCGCAGGTCGTAAATCACGGTGCTGCCGGGCGCCTTGGCCAAAAACTCCCGCCCCAGCAGCGCCGTAATGTAGTCGCACTGCACAAGCTCGCCCCGCTCATCGACGAACATCACGCGGTCGCCGTCGCCGTCAAAGGCAATGCCCAGCGCCGCGCCAGTCTCGCGCACCTTCTTTTGCAGGTCGCGCATGTTGCTCGGATTGAGCGGGTTGGGCTCATGGTTTGGGAAGCTACCGTCGACTTCAAAGTACAGCGGGATGACCTGACACGGCAGCTGCGACAAGAGCCCCGGCAGCATTGCCCCCATCATGCCGTTGCCGGTATCAATGACGACGGTAAACGGCCTAATCTCACTGGCGAAGCCGAGCAGCCAGCGCTGGTAGTCCCCCATCAAGTCCGGGGTCGAGAGGACTCCCCGCCGAACCCCAGCTGGCACCGCAGCAGCCTCTGTCGCAGTCGCCAGTCGCTCGATCTCTGCAATCCCGGTGTCATAACTTACCGGCGTCGCCCCACGCCCCGAGATCTTGCAGCCGTTATAGCGCGCCGGATTGTGGCTGGCCGTGATCATGATCGCGCCGTCTGCCCCGGTGGTATTCACGGCCCAGTACGACATCGGAGTGCAGCACTCGCCGATGTCGATGACGTCGCAGCCGCGGCTGAGGATCGCTTCAATCATCGCCTCGCGGATTGAGGGACCGCTCTTGCGCATATCACGACCGATGACCAGCCGCTTGGCACCCAACACCTCGACGGTAGCAGCGCCAATTCGGGCAGCTAGCTGCTCATTAATTTGATCGGGATAGGTGCCGCGAATGTCGTACGCCTTGAAGATGCCAGCCATGAGTTTTTCCAGATCTGCGAGGAGCAAGTGAGGGTGTCGTAGGACCGAAGACGACCGGACCGAGAGCCGTGAAGCGAGCTGCGGTTACTACTGCTGCTTTTTATCCAGCTCTTTGTTGCGCTGGTATTCCTTCTGAATGCGCTCTTGGACGCGCTTTTGCTCAACGCTGGGCAGCGCACGCTTACCGACGACATCATCCACCACGTCGGCGTTCCGGTCCGTGGCTGAGTCACCCTGCATTACGCTGTCGACGACGTGAACATTGGTGCGACGCACGCGTGGTGGGCTGTTCACCGAGCGCTCTTTCTCCGCCTGAGGACCGGTCGACTTCTGCATCAGCGACAGACAGAAGTTGCCGTAAAAGCCCGACTGGTCATACGCTCGCAGCATAAAATCCCCCGAGGGTGGCCACTCGTAATAATCCAGCGCCATCTCATCGCCGGTCTGCTGCTTGGCAAAGCTCATCTGCGCCTTGCCGTAGC
>JAGNNG010000008.1 GCA_017990795.1 Deltaproteobacteria bacterium | reverse complement strand
CCAGCGTCTCGGCGAGCGCTCCACAAGAGCAGATCCAGCCGCAGAACGCGCCCTTGCCGAAGCGCCACACCAAATAAGGAATCAGCACCAGCGTCTGCAGCGCCGAGATCACCAGCCACCACGTCATCGGCTTGTCGGTAAACACGTTATAGACCGACAGCGGCCAGGCCAGGATAAAGCCGTAGGCGCGCCAGTAGGCTCGTGGGTGACCCCAATCAGGCCACTGCTGCAGCGCGTACGCAGCGTCAGAGATATACGGCTCAAACAGCTGGTCGGCGATGTGCTTGCCGGTGCCGCTTGAAAAGGCGCCAGAATAGCCCAGCCACGGCAGGATCACCTCGGGCAGCAGAAACAGCGGCAGCACTTGCACACCAATTAGCGACAGCGTCTGCCATGTCACATACGGGGTGTTACGGCGCCTGATGCGCGCGACTCCAAACCCGACGATGAGCGAGCTATAAAGCAGCGTGTAGTAAAACGAGCGCGACTTGAGCGACACCGCAAGCGTGCCGAGCAGCGTCGAGCGGTCGGCGAACTGAGCGCGTAATGGATCGGCCCAGCGACTGGGATCGATCCAGGATTGCGTCGGCGCGCCCGACTTCCACGAATAGACAAACGTACAAAACAGCATCAACAGCGCGATCAGGGCCCAGCCGAGCTTGGTCGTCTCACCAGCGATGCGGACGCCTGAGCGACGCAGAAACGCAAGCGGTGCCTCTCGCCCGATCATGGCGAAGACGACATCGTTTTTCAGCGTGACCGGCTTTTTGCTTGAGTCCAGAAGCTCGACGCTGTCCGCGTTTATCTTGGTCAGCTCGGACGACATCATCAGGCGTAGCGAGCCGACCTTGCGCGGCTCTGCGTCAACGGCCAGAAACTGACCGGTCGCGGTGCTAACTCGCTCTGAAGAGGGATTCTCGACGGCAACCGGAGCTGAGGGGTCTTTGAGCAAGGCGTCGATGCGCTCTTGGTTGTCGGGCTTGGGCCGCGCAAACTCGGGCTTGCGATAGCTCAGCGTGACGTCGGCTCCGCCTTGCACGAGCGCGATCGCGGTCTCTAGCGCACTGTCGCCACCACCGACGACCAGCGCATGCTTTTGCGCGTAGTCTTTGGGGTCGTGCAGGCGGTTGTAGACCTTGTCGAGCTCTTCGCCGGGCACACCGAGCTTGCGGAAGTTGCCACTGCGGCCAATCGCCAAAATGACCCGCAGGGTGCGCAGCTTTTCGCCACCCGCTAGCTCGCAGATGAGCAGGCCGCCTTGACGGTGGACGCGCTCGACCCGGCCTTCGCGGATAGCCACTGCCGCCGTTTGCGCGCGAAGCTCGTCGAGTAGCGCCTCTTTGACCTGGCCATGAAACTGCAGATCGCCCGCGGGCGTCATGTCCTTCGGGTAGGTGTAGATCGGCTTTCCTTTCGGAAAGTTCACCACCGTCGAGAACGCCTGTGCTGCCTCGATCAGCACGTAGCTCAGCCCGCGCTTGTGGGCCTCCAGCGCTGCTGCCATGCCCGAGACGCCCGCGCCGACGATGACAACGTCTTGCACAGCGGCTTCTTTGGACGATCGCGCCGCGATGAACTGGGGATCGGTGGCTATCGTCTGGACGGCCTTGGCTCCCGTGTCCGCAGAGAACTTCAGCAGTGGGATGCCGGTTAAGTCACCGACGACGTATAGGCCCGGCACTTGTGTACTTCCGTCGGCTCTGACTTCAGGTAGTCGCTCAACACTACCTGCTGGCCAGCGAGTGTGAAGCCAGTGCGTATACCGACGCAGTGGGTTGTTTACTTGCTTGTGCATCGAGGCCTTTCTCTGGAGCGGCGGAGGTCAGCGACAAGACTCAAGTTCGGTGCTCATTATCGCATGTGAACAGGCCGCAGCTTGCGGTTAGGGCCTCTTTGCCAGCAAACAAAAATCCCCCCAGGCCAGGGGCCTGGAGGGATTGTGACTACTTGTAGCTGCTCCGCGGTGGATGTCCCGCGACGTAGCGTTTACTTGGACTCTTCGGTGAACTCTGCGTCGATTACGCCATCGTCTGCCTTCTTGCCGCCGCCTGCTGCGCCACCTGGAGCAGCCTCACCACCGGGCGCTCCACCTGCTGCGCCAGCGTTGCGGTAGATCGTCTCGCCGATCTTATACAGCGACTTCTTCAGCTTCTCCTCGGCGTCCTTCAGCTCTTTGCCAGCCGTGGCATCCTTAGAGTCTTTGAGCCGCTCTAGAACCGCCTTGGCGGACTCGATCTCGCGCTCGATCTCGCCGCGCTCGGCCTCGGGCAGCTTGTCGCGGTTATCGGCCAGCAGCTTCTCCGCCTGGTAGATCGTGCCGTCCAAGTGGTTCTTGGACTCGATCGCTTCCTTGCGTGCCTTGTCATCGGCTTCATTGGCCTCGGCGTCTTTGACCATCTTCTGAATCTCAGCCTCGGTCAGACCCGAGCTACCCGAGATCGTGATTTTCTGCTCTTTGCCGGTGCCTTTGTCGCGTGCCGAGACGTTGACGATGCCGTTGGCGTCGATGTCGAACGTGACTTCGATCTGTGGCATCCCGCGCGGCGCCGGGGGAATGCCGTCGAGGTGGAAGCGGCCCAGGATCTTGTTGTCGCGAGCCATCTGGCGCTCGCCCTGCGTGACCACCACTTCGACCGTCGTCTGACCATCAGCTGCCGTCGAGAAGGTCTCAGTCTTTTTGGTCGGGATGGTGGTGTTACGCGGGATCATTCCCGTCATTACGCCACCCAGCGTCTCGATGCCCAGCGTCAGCGGCGTGACATCCAAAAGCAGGATGTCTTTCACTTCGCCCGAGAGCACACCGGCTTGCACAGCCGCTCCGAGAGCCACAACCTCGTCGGGGTTAACGCCCTTGTGCGGCTCTTTCTTGAAGAACTCACGCACCAGCTTCTGCACCATCGGGATACGCGTCGAGCCACCTACCAGCACGACTTCGCCGATGTCTTCGACCTTCTTGCCAGCGTCGGCCAGCGCTTTCTTGGTCGGCTCCAAAGAGCGGGTTACCAAGTCCCCGATCATCTGCTCCAGCTTGGCGCGGGTCAGCTTGATCTGTAGGTGCTTGGGCCCGGTCTGGTCGGCGGTGAGGAACGGCAGGTTGACCTCCGTCTCCATCACACTCGAAAGCTCGATCTTGGCCTTCTCTGCTGCTTCCTTGAGGCGCTGTAGCACCATCTTGTCGCGGCTGACGTCGATGCCTTGCTCTTTTTTGAACTCAGCAATCAGCCAGTCGATGATGCGCTGGTCGATGTCATCGCCGCCCAGGTGGGTGTCGCCATTGGTCGAGATAACCTCAACGACTTTCTCGCCCACTTCCAGGATCGAGATGTCAAAGGTTCCGCCACCAAAGTCGTACACCGCAATCAGGTGGTCTTTGCCTTTGTCGAGTCCATACGCCAGAGCTGCAGCGGTTGGCTCGTTGACGATGCGCTTTACATCCAGACCGGCGATGCGACCGGCGTCCTTGGTTGCTTGACGCTGGGCATCGTTGAAGTAAGCCGGAACGGTGATGACGGCTTCGGTCACTTTTTCGCCCAGATACTCTTCGGCGGCGCGCTTCAGCTTGGTCAGGACCTTGGCCGAGACTTCCTGCGGCGAGTAGCGCTTGCCACGGATCTCGACGGCTGCGTCGCCATTTGGGGCCGCGACCATCTTGTAGGGGATGCGCTTGCTCTCTTCGCCCACTTCGTTGTGCTTGCGACCGACGAAGCGCTTGATTGAGTAGACGGTGTTCTCTGGGTTGGTGATCGACTGCCGACGTGCAATCTGGCCAACCAGGACTTCGCCCTTCTCGTCAAAGCCGACTACCGATGGCGTCAGGCGGTGCCCTTCTTCGTTGGTGATGACCTTGGGCTCTTTGCCTTCCATGATGGCGACAACAGAGTTGGTCGTGCCAAGGTCGATGCCGATAATTCTTCCCATGTTCGTTATGCCTCCGGGCAAGCTACCCAGTCAGTGTTTCTGTGACGCTAGAAACGTTGAGAATCCGTAAAAACCAGATCAAGTTGTAGAAGAGTTTGTAATCACTGAGCTCCGCTATCTGCTGCGAAAGTAAGCACGGCTTTTGGTGCGTCAAGGCTCGATCTTTGCAGACTCAAACAGAGCCTCTGTGTTCGTCTGGAAGCGGTCGCTGATTTTTTTAGGGAGCGGGTTCCAAACAGCCGACCTGGCCAACTTGTCTAGCCAATTTGCGCGGCCAGTTTCACTGCGGGTACACCCACTCGCAGCTCGCACATTCGTCCAGATGTGTGTCTAGTGCGTTGCGCCCATTCTGTAAATTTTCTAGCCAGCAAAGTCACCATCCAGCCCGCCTTGTCGACGAAAAAGTGCTGAACTTTCGTGCTGCGCTGGCAACCCTACAGGGTCAACCCGGGAGCCAGCAAAAGCAGCTGCGCGCGGCTTGCGACTGGGTAGTGTCGTCGGGAAAAACCGCGATTGACCCCATAACAAAGCGCGTGTTAAGAGCGCGTCGAATGTCTGCACATAAGACGATAGGTGTAATTGGCGGCTCTGGGTTGTATGAGATGGCGGGGCTCTCCAATGTGCATGAAGTGTCAGTCGAGACGCCGTTTGGCGCGCCCTCAGATGCTTACATCGTGGGCGAGCTTGGGTCGGTGCGACTGATTTTTTTGCCGCGACACGGTCGAGGTCATCGCTTCCTGCCAAGCGAGATCAACTACGCGGCCAACATTCATGGCTTCAAGCAGCTAGGGGTTGAGCGGCTGCTGGCGGTGTCCGCAGTCGGTTCGCTGCGCGAGCACATCGCGCCCGGCCACGTTGTCTTGCCAGATCAGTTCATCGATCGTACCAAGGGGCGACGCAGCACTTTCTTTGGCGACGGAGTTGTCGGCCACGTTGGCTTTGCAGAGCCGGTCTGTACGTCGCTGCGTAAGCTGGTTCAGCAGACGGCAGTGGCAGCAGGCGCGACCGTACATCCAAGCGGCACGCATGTCGTGATGGAAGGTCCCGCATTCTCTACCCGTGCCGAGTCACACATGTACCGTAGCTTCGGCGCTGACATCATCGGCATGACCAACCTGCCCGAGGCCAAGCTGGCGCGGGAAGCCGAGATTTGTTACGCGACCATCGCGCTGGCTACGGACTATGACTGCTGGCGTGAGGACGAAGAAGCGGTCAGCGTCGAGGCGGTTGTGCAGACCTTGCATCGCAATGTCGACTTGGCCAAAGACATCGTGCGTCGTACGGCGCTGGCGCTGGCGGACGCACCACCTCGTCACTGCGAGTGTACGCACGCCGTGCAGTATGCGGTGATGACCGCGCCGGATCGCATCTCGGCTGAGGCCTATCAGCGCTTGCAGCTCATCATCGGTCGTTACTTCAAGCCACCCGCGTAAGTCACTAGGCTGCAGCGCACCTGCGCTGACGGAGCCGCAAGGCTATTTCTGGCACCTCGCAAGTTGGTGCCGTCGCAATATTTTCTGCATCGAGTTTAAGGAGTCGTTGTGAGTCAGAAGCAAAGTCTGCTTGTCGTCGGCTCGGTTGCGCTGGATACAATCGAGACCCGCACCTGTCAGCGGCATGAAATCTTGGGTGGCTCGGCGTCGTATTTTGCGGCCTCGGCCTCGTTTTTCGCACCCGTCTCGACCGTCGCTGTGGTGGGTGAGGATTTTCCCGCTGAGCACACCCAGCTACTAAACAAGCTGGGCGTGGACACCGACGGACTGCAGACACTGCCGGGGCGCACGTTTCGCTGGCACGGTCGCTACTCGGATAACTTTAACGAGCGCACGTCGCTGGACACCCAGCTAAACGTCTTTGCGGGCTTTCAGCCGGTGCTGCCGCCGTCGTATCGCGATGCGCAGCTTCTGTTTTTGGGCAACATCGACCCGGTGCTACAGCTGCAAGTGCTGGAGCAGATGCATCGCCCAGCGCTAGTCGGCCTAGATACCATGAACTTTTGGATCAACGGCAGCCGTGAGGCGCTGCTCAAAGTTCTAAAGCGAGTCGATTTCCTGCTGCTCAATGACGAAGAGGCACGGCTGCTCAGCGGACTGCACAACTTGGTTCAGGCGGCGCAGGCGATTCAGAAGCTGGGCCCCAAAAACGTCATCATCAAGCGTGGCGATGCGGGCGCGCTCTTGTTTCACGATGAGCAGATCTTTGCTGCTCCGGCGCTGCCGCTGTCGGCGGTGGTTGATCCGACGGGGGCTGGCGACTGCTTTGCCGGTGGCTTTATGGGCTTTATTGCCCAAAAGTGGAGCGGCGACGGCGCGCTCAGCGGGATGACGGTGCGGCGCGCGATGATCTGCGGCAGCACCATGGCCAGCTTCTGCTGCGAAGACTTCAGCCTCGATCGCTTCCGGACGTTGCAGCCGCAAGAGATCGACGCTCGCTTCCGCGCATTCCGTCACCTGACGCACTTTGAAGAGCTGGCCCCGTAGCAATGGGACGCTCTGTGCCAGCACCGGGGACGCCGATGCCACCGCGCTTTACCGGCACGGAGTGGGTTGCTCCCAGCCGCGTTGAGGAGCGCGCCGCCATGGCTCTGGCTTCGCCGGAAGTGGTGGTGGCGGCCCTGGCTCCGCTACTCGGTGCAGAGCGCTGCGCTCGAATCGATCACGTCATCGCCGGTCGACTCGGTGGCGTGGTGGTGGTGCTGGAGGATCTGCGCGATCCGCACAACGGCGGCGCGGCCATGCGCTCCTGCGAAGCGGCTGGCGTACGTGAGATGCATGTGATCCAGGATCGCGAGCGCTTTCGGACCTCAAGCAAGATCACGCAGGGCTGCGATAAGTGGCTCGACGTGGTTCAGCATGAGCAGACCGCTGGCTGTGTGACCGAGCTACGTCGTCGCGGCTTTCGACTGTATGCAGCAGTTCCCGGGGCTGGACGCGCCCTTGAACAGCTGGACCCGCATGTGCCCGCAGCATTTCTGATCGGCAATGAGCACTTTGGCCTATCCGCTGCCGCACGTGCCGCCTGCGACGAAGAGTTTTGCATCCCGATGTATGGTTTTTCTGAGAGCGTGAACCTCTCGGTAGCGACGGCGCTGGTGGTTTATACCCACACCACGCGACGGCGCGCAGCGCTGGGCCGCGCCACTGACCTAAGCGAGCAGCAGCTAACAGAGCTGCGGGCGCGCTACTACGCGCGGGATGTGCGGTCGGCGGCGGCGGTGGTAGCTCGCTACGTTCAGGATCACGCGCTGCACCAGCAGCCTGCGCTGTAATCGGTCGTTCCCGAGCAAGCGGTGGGGTGGCTACGGGGTCAGGTCACGGCATGCTCGGAAATACGCACGGCTTGTTGCCGCAGGTATCAAAGACCACACCATCCTCTTTTAGAAAGCCTTGTAGCTGCGACTTGGCGGCTTCCAAGCGGCGGATGGCCTCGTGGACTTTGTTGTCGTCAGGGGGAATGTTGGTGTCACCCGGTCGCGGCTGCTGGCCGATGTCGTATTGCACATAAGCCGAGGCCACCGGTCCCGTCACCTGGCCGACTCCAAACACCGCCTCAACCGGTTGATTGAGCAGCGACAGTCCCATCGTTCGCACCATGGCGCGGGTCGCTAGGTTCGGCACCTGTGCATCGCCCAGACCTTCTTGGTACAGCACGCGCTTGGGCAGCAGATTGCCTGGCAACAGGTCGCCTAGGACATGTGGCGCGTAGGTCGCGGGATCGGTGTAGTCCCACAGTACCTGTGACAGCGCCACGATTAGCTGCCGCTCGAGCGGATCGGGATAGCTGGCGGCCAGCAGCCCGCCGAGCATGCGGAAGTTGGCGCTGCGCCACAGCATATGGCTCCAAAAGCCGCCCGGCACATTCAGGCAGCCCGTCTGCAGATCTGGACTTAGCGCTAGCTGCGTCAGCCCCTGCACGCCGCCGTTGGAGATGCCGTAATAAAAGACCCGCCGAGGGTCGAGCAGCGGTCTGCCCATCAGCTGTAGCTCGCGCACGGTTCCCAGCAGCCCTGAGCGCGCCAGCCTCGCTAGCATGGCAAAGTTGATGTGTGCCTGCTGCAGCCGCTCGGTCAGCTGCGCCAGGTTGTTAAAGTCGCTGAGGACGTTGGCGATGGTGTACTGCAGATCCGCCTCGGCCAGGCCCAGCCAGTCGGTGCCCAGCTGGATGACGCACAGGCGATTGGCCATCTCTCGCTGGTAGCCCGAGTCCAGCTCGTCCAGAGCGCCGCCAAACAGGCCGTGGCCGAAGATCATCACCGGCAGCGGTCCCATCGTGCGCTCGGCACACTGTGGAATGTTTGCGACAAAGGGAAAGCTGCCCCAGCCGCGAATGACGGGCTCGCCGTCGGGGCCTAACTTCAGACGGCCACTTACGTCATCGGTCAGATACGAGGGCACGTTGAAAGTACCGATCACCTGACGCAGCAGCGGCGCGGTCGGCTTGTCATCCACCTTCAGGATGGTCACTGGCGAGGGCGGCATCGGCTCGCTGGTCGCGATAAACTTTGCCGCTGCATCGCGCATCCGCACCAGCCGGCCCGTAATTGGCTCGTCGCTGGCCGTCTGAAAGTCCCAAGCTAACTGCAGGCTAGCCTGCGGCAGACCCTGCTTATCCAGCCGAGAAAAGATCTCCTCAAAGCGCGCGCGCAGGCCGTCGCGGACGCTGCCTTTTTGCAGCTTATTGTCTCGGATCGCGGCAAAGCCTGACAGCGGTGGCAGCGGCTTTCCATCGGTGGTGCGCAGGCCAAAAATGGCCACTACATAACGCGAGTGCTCTTTCAGTCGCTGCTGCGGGTAGATCAGCAGCGCTTGTCGCTCGCCGTCGCTGGCATTTTTATCCACCTCGGCAAACAACGGTACGCGCCCGCCGGTCTCGTAGTGAATCAGCTGCACATGGCTGGTCGGTAGCGTGCTCTCCGCGATGGAGCGGGGGCCGGGCAGGGTGGTCTCGTCGATACGGCTTGGGAAGTACGCCAGAAGCGGTGTCGCCGGACTAAAGCCATCGCGTCGATTGAGCGGCGTCGGATCGAGCGCCAAGCCCTTCTTGGTACGCGGCAGCACCCCGG
Organism: Deltaproteobacteria bacterium; assembly: GCA_017990795.1. Classification (GTDB taxonomy): domain Bacteria; phylum Myxococcota_A; class Polyangia; order Palsa-1104; family JAEUJZ01; genus JAGNNG01. Next base: position 4,083 of record JAGNNG010000008.1, on the reverse strand, counting down.
CGGGGATGTTTACCTGCAGCTTCTTTGGGTCCTGCGGGTCGGGGCGCACGTAAAACGAGGATGGAAACGGCGTAAAGCAGTCTTCTTTGTCGTCGCCGCCCAGCGGATTACAGCCCTCGCGCAGGGGCGGCTCCTGCTGGGCCGAGGGCAGCTGCGGCTGCAGATTTTGGCCATCTGGCGAAGCGCATGCCACCACCAGTGGCACCATCCACCACAGCAGCTGCGAGATGCGCGGTACCGGCGAGACAAGGCAATCCAGCTTGGGCAGAAGTCGTGGCGTAGGCATACGCCGGAGCATACACAAGCCCCGAATCAGCGCCGGAAAAACCACTCCCTGCGACTGGCGTTATTAATAAATAAAAAGTATGACGCGAATATTCAGCAATAACGCAGTGGTTAGGCAGGAGTGGTTTTGTGGGCTTTTTGCTGTCTATGTGCCAATCAAGAATTAAATCTTTAGCTTCTTGGCAATTTCGACAAGCGCATCGGTATTGGCGATATGCGACAGCTGCGAGAGTAGGAACTCTTTGACCTGGGTCTCCAGCGTAGAGAGCTCTGCCGATAGGCCCAGGGCTTCGGTGTAGGTGCGGACCAGGGTGCTCTCGTGGCCGGTCACTTGGCCGTCTGCAAAGGCTAGGAGCAGTGCGGTCTTGACGAAGAGTCGTCGCTGATCATCCGTGGTCAGAGCTGCGGCTAGCTCGGCTGCCGAGACGGTACCGCTGCGCTCCAGCTGCGCCAGCGCCTGCATGCTGCCGCCGGTCTCGGACCAGAACGAGGCGACCAGCGCTGCTTCGCGCTCATGCAAACCGTCGGAGCGGGCAATGGCAAATAGGCCTTTGGCGATTGCTTCGGCTTGCTCGGTCTCTAGCTTGATCTCGGGGAAGAAGTTCATCACTCGCTCCTTGCGCTCGTCTGTGCTTAGTTCAAAAACAAAGCAGTGTCTGTTAGTTGCTTAAGCAGATATCTGTATATCTGCGTAAATTGGTTATCTACGTAATCCGACAGTCAGCTTTAAGCGATTTAGGCGCTCTTGCAGCTGTTCAATCGGCAAATCAGCATACTTGGGCGGCAGCATGCGACGGTTAGACGCCTCAAACACCGCTAGCAGCTCCATAAACTCCAGCATCTCGGTGTCGCGCGCTGGCAAGTAGTCGTGCGAGGCGCGAACCAGGTCCTCTAGCTGCACGGGCGCGTCCTTGGGCACGGCGCTCGTCCCGGTATCACCTGCTGCCGCCTCGGCACGCTGGCTAGCGTAGTCGCTGGATAGCAACACCACCGCCTCGATGTCAGCGTTGGACATGCCGACGATCGGTACCAGCGCCTCACGGTGCTCAGGAAAGCGCAGCTCGTTGGGGACGCGGTTTTTCTTCAGCTGCGCCTTGACGATCGTCTCTACCTCGGCGGGCGTCTGCGGATAGAAAAACGGAATCTTGCGGTCCAGGCGCCCGGCGCGCTTTAGGTCGATGTCGACCTTATCGGGGCGGTTGCTCATCAGCACGAACAGCACGCGGCCCCGGTTGGCGGTGTCGGACATGAACTCTTTGATGCGAGCGATGACGCGGCTGCTGGTGCCTCCGTCCTCCTCGCCCTGGTTGCCAAAGGCGCGGTCGCACTCGTCGATGATGACCATGACCTGACCGATGGCCTGGATGACCTGCAGAATGCGCTCGAGGTTGCCTTCGGTGGCGCCGACCCACTTGCTGCGAAAGTTTTTCAGCTTGATGGCGGTCAGGCCCGACTCTTTGGCGAAGGCTTCAGCGACGAAAGTCTTGCCAGTTCCCATTGGGCCGGTGAACAGGAGGCCCATCGGTACGCGGTTGCGGCGACCCTCGCGAATGTTCTTGGCGATTAGGTTTAGGTCGCGCTTGACCTCGTCCATGCCACCGACGACGTCGAAGCCGTGCTTGGGCTCGACGAACTCGATTAGGCTGTAGCACTCGCGCTCGATGATCTCGCGCTTGCGGGCGGTGATCAGCTTTAGCACTTCGCTGCGGGCATCTCCGTCGCTGACCGGAGTCTGTGGACCCTCCGGGGCAAGCAGCCTGCGAATCTCGGCCCGAGGCATGCCGCGCGTAATCTGGGCCAGCTTGTCCGCGCGCTCCAGTGCCTTGGGTCCACCACCGAGCAGCTCGATGATGTACTTGGTGCGCTCGGCTTCGTCATCGGCACCGTTATCGACGCTGTTTGGGGCCAGGATGCCTTCGATCTGGATGATCTTCAGACCTGCCGTTACCTCGGCCATCATCGTCAGCTCTGCGTCGGCGATGTTGGGATTCAGGTGACGCAGCAGGGCCGTACGCTCAGCGGTGCCGGGAATCGGGATCTGCACTGTGGCCACGCGCGGATTGGCGACGAGCTTGGGGTGCAGCTCCGACATATTTTCGACTAGCAGGAAGATCACGCTGTCGTTCTTGTCCAGCGCAGGCAGCGTCGACCAGCGCTGTAGCGTTACGACTGCTGCGCGATCGTCCACCGTCGAAAAGCTGGTATCACCAGCCGGAGCCACGGTGTCGGCGTACTCGATCACCAGTGCCACGCCTTGCTGGGTCAGCAGTAGTCGCTCGAGCAGCGGCAGCGCCTTGGCGGGCTCTTTGTGCAGCACCAGCTCTTCAAAGCCCGGCGGCAGCTTGCCTTTGGCAAAGCGCACTCCCGTCGAGACGTTGTACAGCACGACGGCGTTTTTCTTCTCTAGCAGCACCTTGGTCAGAAACTCGGGCAGCGCCAGCAGTCGCTCGTCGGAGCTGCGCTTATCCGTGCTGCCGTCCGGGTCATCCAGGATCAGGTCGTGGACGTTGCCAAACAGCACAAACTGCGATGCCTCGCCACGAAGGTAGCGGCGGCGGATCTCGTCGGCCCAGCTGGGCAGTCGGCCCGGTTTAGACAGGTTCATCGTCGTCATGGCTTTTTAAGTTCCCTGCCGCCCGCGCGGCCCTCCCCAAAGAGTCTGTTCTTACTACCGATTTTTTCGTCGCTGCAGCAGCGGCAGCTAGCGCTCGACTGCCTGCAAAAAACGCTCTGTCTCGCGCGTGGTCTGGCGTACGGCCTCGACACCTTCGCGCAGCTCATCGAGGCGAGTGCCCAGCTCACTTGGGCTCTGCATCGTCACGATCTCATCGCCGAGCAGCCGGAACGTGTTTTCCATCAAATCCATCTGGCCCCGCGCCGTCTGCAGGTTGCGACGCAGCTCTTTGTAGCGGTCCTTGCGCTGCAGCAGCACGGCCAGATTTTTTTGCGCCACCGTCCGCCGCTCATCGCCGAGCGGCAGCTTTTCGACCTGCAGGTTATAGCGGCGAATGTCGCCTTCTAGCTCTTCCAGGTTGAAGTGGTCCAGGTACTCGCTGTAGCGCACAGATACCGTCGACAAATCTAGAAAGTCATCGACCAGGTCTTCCAGCTTGGTCAGGTCGTTGCTTAGCAGATCGACACTGAAGCTGGTGTTGTCCTGCGCCATCTTGTGAATGCGCACCTGCAGCTCGCGCAGCGCCAGCGCCCGCATCTTCTCGGTATCGGGCAGCTTGTTAAACTTCTCGGTCTGGCGCGCTTTGCGCTCGGTTGACAGCTCGCTGTCCCACACCTTGTCAAACCACAGCTTCTGCAGCAGCTTCGAGTCCGGCGCAAACAGCATCCACAGCGCCTCACCCGCACCCGCAACCAGCGCCAGCCACCAGTGACCGGTCACCATCGCCGCCGCGCTTGCACCTGCAATCAGCGACAGGTTGTACGGGTTCCAAAACGCATACTTGGAATACGGCGGCTGCGTTTTTTTGCGCTGGATGATGCTGTTTTCGCGGGTCTGGCTCACGGCGAATACAGCAGCGACAGGAGCTGCTCCTCACACTTGCGGAACTCGGGGCTGGCTTTGACCTTCAGCGAGCGGTCCGCAAACGTCGGAATATCGATGCGGTGCAGGATGCGCGCCGGGCGCTTCGACAGGATGTACACCGTGTCCGCCAGGTACACCGCCTCAGCGACGTCGTGGGTCACAAACAGGATGGTGTTGTCTTCGCGGTGCGAGATGTCGATGAGCATGCCCTGCATGTCCCACCGCGTCTGCGGATCAAGCGCGCCAAACGGCTCGTCCAT
>JAGNNG010000332.1 GCA_017990795.1 Deltaproteobacteria bacterium | reverse complement strand
GTGGCGAAGACGGCAGCGGACTCCTGGTCATCGGGGAGGTGGCCAACGTCAAGCTGACGCTGTCGGACGACCACAGCTCGATTCGCCTCGAAGGGCAGGACAGCTTTGGGCGCGAGATTGCGCGGCGAGCCGTGTCTCGGTTTTCGCGGGCGCTGCCGCGTGGGGCCGAGGCGATGCGGCGCGCGGTGCAGGCGATCTCGGAAGAGCTGGATCGCGAGACGGTGGAGCTAGGCCGAAGGGCGTTCAAAGAGCTGGAGATTCCGCGCGCCCATCCCGACATCGTGCGCTTGGTGGGTCGCCTCAACTACCGCACCAGCTACAGCCAGAATCAGTGGAAGCACGCGGTGGAAGCGGCGTTTCTGTGCGGCATGATCGCGTCAGAGCTGCGGCTGGACGTAAAGATTGCGCGACGGGCGGCGCTGATGCACGACATCGGCAAGTCGCTGACGCATGAGATCGACGGCTCGCACGCGGTCATTGGTGCGGACTATGCGCGACGGCTGGGCGAGAGCGAGCTTGTAGCCAATGCCATCGGTGCGCATCACCTGGATGAGCCGTTTAACTCGCCGTATGCACTGCTGGTGGCAGCCTCGGACGCGATGAGTGGCGCGCGACCTGGAGCCCGGCATGAGCAGGAAGGCAGCCACATTCAGCGTCTGGACGAGCTGGAGCGGCTGGCGAGCTCTCTGGCTGGCATCGATCGGGTGTACGCCCTGCAAGCGGGTCGCGAGCTACGGGTTCACGTCAAAGAAAACCAAGTCAGCGACCTGCGCGCCGCCGAGATGTCCGGCGAGCTAGCGGCAAAGATCAGTGAAACCATGGTCTTCCCCGGCCAGATCAAGGTCACAGTGATCCGCGAAGTCACGGCGGTCTCCGTCGCCAACTAGCCTGCCATGGGCTGTGGGCGGGAGCTCGCTGGAGCACGCAGCAGACCTTCCGCGCACGACGCTGACCTGCCGCCGCGCGCGCATTCATTGACCCCAAGCCACGGGCCGGACTAGCCTTCACTTATGGCCAAAGTGATGCTCCGTTCCTTTCCGAAGCTGGTTTCGCTGCTGACGTTCTGTGCTGGCGCTGCTCTTTTGACCGGTTGCCCCGAGGAGGCCAAGCCTCCCGCCACTGCGCAGGCCGACACGGCTTGCCCCAAAGAGCTGGGCAGCAAGTGCAAAGTCCTCAAAGACGAGTGGGACCCGGCCAAGCTGGTCGCCGAGTATCACGTCCTGGTCCCCGCCGAGACCAAGCACGACGAGGCCCAGAAGCAGCTGGAAGCGCTGTATCGGTACATGATGACGCGGCGTGACTCGACGCCGACCAGCCTGAGTGGCTTTTTGTATACGAACGAGGCGCAGTTTACGACGCCGCCGCTGTCGCCGGTGGGCACCGTGCTGCAGAAGTCGGGGGACAAGTCGCCGACGTTTGAGAACAAGATCGTGCTGGAGCTTTGGCAGCAGGTCGAAGAGTCGATCAAGATCAAAGACCGCGCCGACCGCAAGCTGAAGCGCAAGCTGGAGTACATCGCCGAGCCAGAGACCGGCAAAGTGACCCTCACGCTGCCGTTTACCGAGAGCGCCAGCGACGAGTGGGCCAAAGAGGTCAGCTTCGCGCAGGTGATGGCGCACTTTACCGAGTTTGCGATGGCGCTGTTTAACAACGTCCAGGACCTAAAGGTCTTTGTCTACGTCGCCAAGTGGAACGACAAGAACATCGCGCACATCGAGCTGTCACGGGCAGACTTTCAGCGGCTGCGCGTGCGCGACATCGAGGAGCGCGTCGGTCAGCTGGGCGGGCGTACGTTCCTAGAGCTGGCTGAAGGCAAAGGCAGCGAAGCCTCGATTGAAAAAGCACATCAGCGTCGGCGCGCAGCAGAGTATAAGAAGCTGACCGATCAGCTAAAAGGGCAGGCCATTATCGCGGCTGAGCTGCTCAAGTAAGACCGTCGCGGCGGTTCCCGTCTGCGCTGCTTGCCCACTGGGTCGAAATCTCGCGCGGTCGTTAGGCGCAACACTCTTTAAAAACGGAAAAATTTACGATGCCAAAGGCTTCTGTTAGCGACGGTGTGCGGCGTGGCCGCGTGCTGCTCCATGATCTTCTTGAGTCCAAGCGGGCCGATCGATTGCCGCCTTGGCGGTGGACGCGCTCGGCGCTGCTGTTTGTAAATGACCTGGCCGGGCGACCGCTGTGCTCCCAGCAAGAGCTAGAGCGCCTGGAAACCGAGCGTGCAGAACTTAAAAAGCAGGCTGAAGCTGAGCAAGCAGGTCAGCAAGCAGCGACGGCAAAGCGTGAAGCTGCACCGGTCGTGCTGTACGTGACCGACCAAGACTTTCGCACCCGCAAAAAGATCGAGGACATCCTCAAAGGGCGCGACATTCCGTACCTGGTCAATGATGTCACCGACGATGAATCAAGTCGCAGCTGGGCGCTGACGCAGGCCAAAAAGACCGAGTTTCCGCTGCTGTTTGTCGCGGGCGTCGCGGTCGGGGGCGTCGACGAGGTGCTAGAGCAAGATGTGCGCGGTGAGCTGCGCAAGAAAGTGTTTGGCTAAGTCGTGGACTTGCTGGCGCTACAGCTGGATGTGCGACAAAAGCGGGCGGTGGTGCGCGTCTCGGATGCGGAGGAGCGCGCCGAGGTGGTGCTGGATGGGGCTGCCTTTGCGCGCGTTTATTCCGCCGCTCAGCCGCTGTTTGACTGGGCGCATGGCAGTGTCTCACCGTCGGCGCGCACGCCTGCTGATGCGACGCTGCTGGTGGTCGAGGTGGATGCCAGCCAGCGGCAGCTGCGGCTCGGCTATCTGTCTGAGCACAGCGCCCACGCCGAGCCTCCCAGTGAGCATCAGCCTGCTGACCTCAAGCTGGTTTTTCGCGACGCTGACTACGACACCTGCCAGCTGCTTCTGCGCGAGGCGGCGCGGGCTGCCGTGCGTGAAGTGCGTCCGCGCAAGCCCGAGCCCGCCGCGCTGTCCTACGACGACCGCTGGGAGTACCTGTATCAGCACGCCGGGGATGGCTGGGAGCTGGGTCGTACGCCGCCGCCGCTACAGCGCTACCTGCAGGAGCATTCGCCGCTACCGGGCCAGAAGCTGATCGTGCTGGGCTGTGGTCGTGGGCACGAGGCACGGCTGCTGGCGCAGCTGGGTCAGCCGGTCGGCGCGCACGTGTGGGCCGTCGATATTGCGCCCAGTGCCGTCGCCTACACCGCTCAGGCGGCAGCGCGGGAAGGGCTGTCGAGCAGCATTACGGTGCTGCAAGCCGACCTGTTTACGCTGGCGCAGCAGTACCCCGAGCAGCGTGGGGCCTACGATGTCCTGGTCGAGCACTGCTGCTTCTGCGCGATTGAGCCGACGCGCCGCGACGAATACGTGCAGGCGGCAGCGGCGCTGCTGCGACCGGGAGGTCAGCTCGTGGGCCTGTTTTACTGTCACGACTATCCCGGCGGTCCTCCGTTTGGAACCTCGGCGCAGGAAGTAAAGACGCGCCTGGCGGCGGCTTTTGAGATTGCGTCAGCGACGGTGCCAA
>JAGNNG010000331.1 GCA_017990795.1 Deltaproteobacteria bacterium | reverse complement strand
TTCATGCTAAGCCGGGGCCTGCTCCGCATCGAGTCGGACAACCCCGACTTGGGCCAAGGTCGCGAGGAGCTGGACGTTCGCTACAACGGTCCAGACTGCAACATCGGCTTCAACGCCAAGTACATCATCGAGCTGCTCAGCGAGATTGAAACGCCAGAAGTACAGCTCGAGCTAAACGGCGAGCTGGACCCCGGCCTTATCCGTCCCCTCGACGAGAAGCAAGGTGTGGGCAATCAGTACTTGGGCGTCATCATGCCGATGCGGCTGTAGCTGTCCCTTGCTGTTTCACGCTCTGGTCGCCAGCGCCTTTCGCAACCTGCAGCAAGTCCTGATGTCTCCGCACCCGCGCTTCAACGTGCTGTTCGGAGACAACGGACAAGGCAAGACCAACCTGCTAGAGGCGATTTATCTGCTGGCGACACTGCGCTCGTTTCGAACCACTCGCATCGAAGAGCTGGTTAGCTTTGGCGGCGAACAAGCCGAGCTAAAAGCGCGCGTAGAGCATCGTCAGATCAATCGCTTACTCGGGCTACAGCTGGCAGTTAGGCCTACCAAAAAGCAGGTCTTCGTCGACGGCAAAACCGCTCGGGTCAGTGAGTACTTTGGGGGCGTAAATGTTGTCTTGTTCGCCCCAGAAGACTTGCGCCTGCCCAAAGGTCCACCGGTGGGTCGTCGGCGCTTTTTAGACCGTGCCGTTTGGAACACCTGCCCCGCCTATCTGGATGAGGTACGAACCTACGAAAAAGTGCTGCGTAGTCGAAATGCGCTTTTGCGTAGCTCGCTGCGTCTTGGCAAGCCGAGCCGCTTCGCTCCGCCACCCAGCTTGGAGTCGGAAGGTCAGCCTGAGCCGACCGATGAAAATGACCTGCTCGCCATCTATGACCAGCAGCTGGCAAGCAGCGGCGCCAAGCTCATACTCCGTCGGCGAATGTACCTGGCTGAGCTGGCTCCGCAGGTAGCAGCAACTTTTGAGCAGGTCAGTCGCAGTGGTCTGTCTGTGCAGCTGGGCTACGAGCCCGGAGTCTCTACCAGTCGGCAAGCGGCTGCGTTACAAGCAGCAGATGTTCACGCCTTGGTCGACGTGCTATCCGAGCAGCTGCAGCGAGACCGCAAGCGCGACTTGCTACGTGGGTTTACTCACAGCGGCCCGCACGCCGACGACTTGGCAATGGACCTGGATGGACGAGCCGCCGATATCCATGCCTCGCAAGGCCAGATCCGCGCGCTGGTATTGGCCCTAAAAATCGCCGAGATTCAGCACCTCTATCGCATTCTGGGAGACCCTCCAGTGCTGCTGCTCGACGACGTCAGCTCGGAGCTGGATGCGCAGCGTAACGGCTTCCTGTTCGACTTTTTGCGAGCGATGCCGTGCCAGGTGTTTATCACCACCACAAGCCCCGCCTACGTCCAGCTTGCAAGCGATAGGCAAGACTTTCACATCCATGGCGGCCAGCTGCTGGAAGCCTCAAGTCTTGGCTCGCGCGAAAATAACCTCGGTGCTTCGGGCTAAAAGCGCTTGTAGTTGTCTGTGCTGGTGGAAGCTGGCGCTTTTTGACGTTTTCCGACGGAAGACGGCCAGATTGGACTGAGTAGTTAGGCACTCAAACACCCTCGGCCTTCGTGTGTTTGCGACCAGGGGCACAGCTGGCCTTGTAAATAGGCGATGAAAACGAGCGGGCTCCGCAAGTTCTGTGCTACGGTGCCAGACCTCTCGCGCTAGCGCCTGCGCCGGGCTTTGACCGGCTGATGGTAGCGCGTCGCTTTGTGAAGGAGCCTGCGTTTTTGCAATGAGTGATCGAGCCGTACCCCCAAGCGAGAACCAAGCAAATCCCGAGTCGGACCAGCCCAACGACAACGCCCGTGCCAGCGCCAACTATACCGGCGAGAACATCCAGGTCCTCAAAGGCCTTGATGCAGTGCGGAAGCGACCGGGCATGTATATCGGCGACACCGACGATGGCACAGGCCTGCATCACATGGTCTACGAGGTCGTCGACAACTCTGTGGACGAAGCACTTGCGGGCTACTGCAAGAGCGTCGAGGTTCGTATCCACTACGACAGCTCGATCACCGTCATCGACGATGGTCGCGGCATGCCGACCGATATGCACCCAACCGAGAATCGGCCCACGCCCGAAGTCATCATGACCGTGCTGCATGCCGGCGGAAAGTTCGACAAGAAGAGCTACAAGGTGTCGGGCGGTCTGCACGGCGTCGGTGTCTCAGCCGTAAACGCGCTGTCCGAGTGGCTAAAGCTAGAGATTCGTCGCAGCGGCAAGGTCTATCATCAAGAGTACCGTCGCGGCGTACCGATCACTGGGCTCACCGAGATGGGCGTATCGCATCGCTCGGGCACCACGGTGTCGTTTAAGGCCGATGCGGAGATCTTTAGCAAAGTCGAGTTCTCGTTCGACACGCTGCATCAGCGACTGCGCGAGCTGGCGTTTCTAAATGCGGGCCTGCGCATCACCCTGGTTGACGAGCGCAACGACAAGCGCGCTGACCTGCTGTCCGAAGGCGGAATCGCGCAGTTTGTCGGCGACCTAAACACCGGCAAAGAGCTGATTCATGGCGCTCCGATCTTTTTGACCGGCACGCAGCCCTCGTCAGACATTCCCGATGCCGAGATCGTCGTCGAAGCCGCCATTCAGTGGAACGACAGCTACTCTGAAAACGTTTTTTGCTTCACCAACAACATCCGCAACAAGGATGGTGGCGCGCACTTAACGGGCTTCCGCCAGGGTCTGACGCGAACCATCAACGCCTACGCTCAAGCGCACGCGCTGCTTAAGGACATGAAGCAGGGCTTGTCCGGCGCAGATCTGCAAGAAGGTCTGACGGCGGTGGTGTCGATTAAGCACCCGGATCCGAAGTTCTCCAACCAGACCAAGGATCGTCTGGTGTCCTCTGAAGTCGCCGGTATCGTGAACTCTGTTGTCGGTGATCGGCTAGCAGAGTGGCTGGAAGAGCACCCGCGTGAAGGCAAAGCGATCATCAACAAGTGCATGCTGGCTGCGCGAGCCCGTGAAGCGGCCAAGCGCGCGCGTGAGATGGTGCAGCGCAAAGGTGCGCTCGATTCGCTCTCGCTGCCAGGTAAGCTAGCCGACTGTCAGGAACGTGATCCCGAGCAGTGCGAGCTGTTTATCGTCGAGGGTGACTCGGCAGGTGGCTCGGCGAAGCAGGGGCGCGATCGACGGACGCAGGCGATTTTGCCGCTAAAGGGCAAGATCCTAAACGTCGAGAAGGCGCGTCTGGACAAGATGCTGTCGTCGCAGGAAATCGTGACCCTGATCACGGCGTTAGGCTGCGGCATCGGCGACCAGAAGGACTTGGCCAAGCTGCGCTACCACAAGATCATCATCATGACCGACGCCGACGTCGACGGTAGCCACATTCGCACGCTGCTGCTGACGTTCTTTTATCGCCAGTATCGCGAGTTTGTCGACGGCACGCAGCCCAAGCACTTTATCTACATCGCGCAGCCGCCGCTTTATAAGGTCAAAAAGGGCAACAAGGA
>JAGNNG010000330.1 GCA_017990795.1 Deltaproteobacteria bacterium | reverse complement strand
ATGAAGCGCTCGTGACCGGGGACATCGATCACCCCAATCACCGCGCCCGACGGCAGCGCCAGGTGTGCAAAGCCCAGCTCGATGGTAATGCCGCGCGCTTTCTCTTCTTTTAGCCGATCGGTGTCGATGCCGGTGAGCGCCCTGACCAAGCTGGTCTTGCCGTGGTCGATGTGGCCAGCGGTGCCTAGGACGCGGTGCAAACTCATGCGGGGCAGCCTACCTCAAGTTGACGGCACGCGGACCGTCGGCCACCGCCGCAGCGAAGGCAAAAGACGTGACCATTGCGTAATGCGCCCCGACCGCTAGGATGAAAGGTACCGTGCCCATCGTCGCTGACTTGAGACACCCGCAAACCCAGCCGGCCTCACGGCGGCGGCCCACCGTGCACCGAGCTGCACAAGGCCCGCGCTGGCTGCGCACCGTGCTGGTTGGGCTCCTGTTCGGAGTCGCAGCATCCGACGCCCACGCCGACCTGTGGACCTACGAGCAAGGTGGCAACGTCTACTTTACAAACATTGCACCGACGGGAGCCAGCTCGCACAAGTGGAAGGTGGCGTTTAAGGCGGGTCCTGGCAAGGCAGCGTCGGTCTCGGGTAGTGGGCCAGCGGGCTGTCAGACTTCACGCGCCGACGTGGTGCCGTCTACCGACCGCAGCCCCGAGCGCTTTCACCGCTACGATCGCTTCATCAGCGAAGCCGCCGCCGTCTACGCACTGCCCGAGTCGCTGATCCGCGCCGTCGTCAAAGTCGAGTCCGACTACGACCCCATGGTCGTAAGCTGCGCCGGAGCCAAAGGCCTGATGCAGATCATGCCCGAGGTGCAGACCGAGCAGCGCATCACCGATGTCTTTGACCCTCGGCGCAACATCCTGGGCGGCTCGCGGCTGCTGCGAATCTTGGCCAATCGCTTTCGCGGCGATCTGGTGCTGACGATCGCGGGCTACCACGCCGGCGCAGGCGCAGTGCTTAAGTACGATGGTGTGCCGCCGTACGAGACGACGCAGATGTACGTGCGCATGGTCCTAAAGCAGTACCAGACCTTTCGCGGCGCGGTCACAGACGGAACGGCCCTTGGCAGCAGCCCAAAAGCCTCGCCGACAAGCACCAGCTCACCGGCACTGGGTCCCAAGTGAGCACCTGGCTGCGCCTCTTCTCGAAGTCCTTTCGCCACGCAGTTCAGGCCGAGGCGACCGGACATTATCTGGAAGCCGCGCGCGCCTATTCGCTATGCGGCCAGCGTCTAAAAGTCGCCGAGATGCACCTGCTGGAAGCCGAGAGCCGAGGCACCCCCGCCAGTGCCCTGCGCGAGCTGCAGCTGGCCGCTCACTTTTTGCACGAGCACTCGGAAGTGCAGCAGCCCTTGCTCCTGCGCGTCGGTCAGGCCTATCTGCGGGTGCTGCAGAAGTCAGCGCTGTCCACGGCGGATCGCGAGCTGTGCGTACAAGCCGCGCGACTGCTGCAGCGGGCAGGCGACCTGTCGGCAGCAGCCACGGCCTACGAGCTGGCCGGGGACACCGAGCAAGCCGCGACGCTGTACCAAGAAGCTGGGGAGCTTGAAAAAGTCGAGACCCTGCTCGGCCAAAAAGAACAGCTGCGCCAGCGCCAGGCCGAGGAGCGCGAGCAGTTCGCAAACTATCAGCTGCAGCTACGCCTGGGTCAGCGAGAGCTAGCGCTGGCGGCGCTGCAGGCGTGCCTGGCCGCCACCACCGGACCCGATCGCGCCGAGCCACTGCGGCTGCTGGAAGCGCTAACGGCCAAACAACTGACCAGCGGTCAGTTACGGTTGCTGCTTGTGGACGAGCCCAGCGCAGCGACGACACAGTCCCCAATTGAGCCAGCCCAGGCGATGCTCCCCATGACCCCGGAGCGACACTTTGTCGGAGCACTGCCGCTTGGCATCGGGCGTGACGCTGACTGCACACTGGCGCTGCCAGATCCGGGCGTATCACGCCGCCATGCTCAAGTGGAATTCGCCAGTAACAGCGACGGTACAGGCACCTGGCAGCTACGTGATCTGGCAGCCAAAAATGGCACCTCGCTAAACGGTCTGGCGCTGCATCCCAGCGGCTGCCTACCCCTGCGTGAGCAAGGTGTCATCGGCATTGGCCAGCAAGCCTCGCTGCGCTTTTGGGTCTACCCCAGCGAGCTGCAGCTGCAGGTCATCGGAGGCCAGCGGCGCGGTCTGCTGCTGCGGGTCTGTGCGCCTTTGCAGTCGCTGCCACTTACCACCGAGCTAGGCCCGGGCGTGTCGCTGCGCTTTGTCAGCGGTCGCCCCGTGGTGACGCCAGGCGAAGCCCCACTGCTGCTGAACCAGCAGCGCGTCCAAAGCCCGATTCAGCTGATCGTCGGCGATGAGCTAAGCGCTACCCACCGACGCGGCCAGGTGCTGTAGATGGCGCTGTGGCAAAAGCTGACGGCGCTGTGGCGAGGCCGCCCGACGAAGCCCACGAAGGACGCGCGGCCACCGTCCCGCGCGGTGCTGCCGGTGCCCGACGCAGACTACCTGCCCGACGACGCCGAGCTGGTGATGGCCTATGCCCGCCAACTGACGCCGCTAACTGACCAGCAGGTCAGCTGTCCAAAAGAGATCCTGGCCGCGCTGCAGCGACTTAGCCAAAGTGGTCAGGTAGCGCAGGCGATCTCGCTCGGGGGTCTGCTGACTTCGGCGCTACCCACCGACGCGGCGCTGCAGCTGGCGGTCGCGGAGCTGTGGGCCAAGCAGCAGCACTTTGAGGCCGCGGTGCCGCTGCTAAAGCGAGTGCTACAGGAAGCAAAGCCGCCGCCGCAAGCGCAGCAGCGCCACCGTGCGCGCTTTCTTTTGCATGAGGCAGCGCAGCAGCGAGGCGACGCCAGCGAGAGCCTGCGACAGCTAACCGAGCTCTTGGCCGAGGATTTTTTCTATCCGGGCGCCCGGCGCGCGCTGGATGGGCTGCTGCGCAGTCAGGCGCTGACCTCGCCCCTGAAAAGCACGGTGGCGCCGCAGCTGACCGAGCATCCACCGCTGCTGCTGACGATGACCCCGACGCTGGTCGCAGACAAGTCGCCCGACGATAACAGTGCGGCTCGCTACCAGCTGATCCGCGAGCTGGGCAGCGGCGGCACCGGCACCGTCTTTCTGGCCTTCGACACCGAGCTGGCCTGCGAAGTGGCAGCCAAGGTCTTTCACCCGCGCCTGCGCACGCACTATCAAGAGCAGACGCTGCGCCGCGCGCTGCATGAAGCGCAGTTGCTGGCGGCGGTGCGGCATCCCGGCATCATTGCGCTGCTGGCGGTGGTGCAAGACGCGGTGCCAAGCGACTCGCAGCAGCAGCCAGGGCTGCCGATGCTGGTGATGGAGCTGTGTCGTGGCGGCTCATTATCAAGCAGGCTGCGCGCTGGACCGCTGCCCGCCACCGTCGCACTGCTGCGCTTTGCCGAGCTTTTAGAGACGCTGACCACGCTGCATCAGCTGGGCATCGTACACGGCGACATCAAGCCAGAAAACCTGCTGTTTCGCGGCACGCACAGCCACCGCTACCCGCTGCCT
>JAGNNG010000329.1 GCA_017990795.1 Deltaproteobacteria bacterium | reverse complement strand
CTGAAGGCGGTGATGAAGCTGCAGAGCAAGGCGCTGGGCGTCGACTGCGACTTCTGCCACAAGTCGCCCAACATGGAGGCCGACACCGACCACAAGAAGGTCGCGCGCGAGATGATGCAGATGGTCAACGACATCAACAAGAAGTACCCGACGACGATGAAGAAGGTGTCGTGCTGGACCTGTCATCGGGGTCGCGGCGAGCCCGAGAAGCAGCCTAAATAGTCCAGTAGTCGGGGCGCAGCCGAGGCGGGCGGCTGCGCGGTGTTTTAAGTCAGAGTTGGGGGATGCAGGAGTCGCTGTGGTGGGGTGCTTGGGTTGGCTGCTAGTCGGCGTTCGGGTCGTCGCCCGCCGCCGCTAGCGCATCTCTGAGCAGAGCAATCGCGCGCGCATGCAGCCGTGAGGTCCAGGACTTGGACAGGCCCATCCCGGCTCCAACCTGTTCCAGGGTCTGATCGTGGAAGTAATACTGCTCGATCAGGTGGCGCTCTTTGTCGGGTAGGCGCAGCAGCGCTTTGCGTACCCGGTCCGCCATCTGATGTCGCTCCAGCTCTTCGTGAGCGGCGGGGCGCTCGTCGACGAGCTGACTCTCCTCGTAGCGACCCAGCAGCGTGACAAAGACTGCTGCCACACCATTTAGCGCCTCGGCCAGGTCGCGGACTTTTTCTTCGACTTCGCCGCCGCCGGTGCTGGCTGGGCGACCACGGCCTGGCTTGCTGGGCGGCGGTGCTGGCTCGGGCTGACTAGAGTCGCGGGCGGCCAAGTTTTGCATATACGCCGTCGCGCGCTCTTCCAGACGCAGGCGGGCATACTCACTGCGCGGCAGCCAGCCCATCGAGCGCAGACCGTCGAACATCGCCCCGCGAACCCGATAGTAGGCAAAGGTCGTAAACGCGACGCCGTGGCGGTCATCAAAGCGGTGCGCAGCCTCGATAAGACCCTGCATGCCGAAGCCGACCAAGTCATCAAACTCGACCATCGGCACCTGCTCGCGCAGCTTGCGGGCGATCGAGCGCACAAACGGAATGTGGTCTTCAATCAAGCGCTTTTGCACGGGCGTCGCCGTGTGGGGCTGCTTGGTGGGAACTTTGGGCACGTCCCCGATGGGCTTGCGTCCAGGTGGCTGCGGACCCGGCATTGTGCTTTCGAGTATAACCCAGCGCCGACTCACAATGTGTGAGGCCGCGCTGAGCGACGAGCCGCCGCGGGTAAGTCCAGGTCGTCGCAGTCAGTCGTGGCGCGTGAGTGTCAGTCGCCTTGCTCGGGTCCAGCGTCCGGGTCGCTGCTGTCTAGCTCGTGCTCGGGGTCGGCGTCACCGTCGCGGAACTCTCCAGCAACATCGCTGCGGTCGAGCTTGCGATAGATGGTTCGCGTCGCAATCCCCAGCAGCTGCGCCGCCAGTCGCTTGTCGCCTTTGGTAAAGGTCAGCGTCTCGCGAATCGCCGTGCGCTCGATCTCATCCAGCGTGGTGCCGACGGAAAACGACAAACGCGGAGGTCCACCCTGGCTGCTGTTGCCGCTCAGGCTGGGTTCGCTGTTACCGCTGCGGATCTCGGCGGGCAGGTCCTCCAGGTCGATGATCGGCTGACGACAGAGCACCACTGCGCGCTCCAGCGCATTTTCCAGCTCGCGCACATTGCCGGGGTAGGGGTAGCGCGACAGCACCTCCAGCGCCGGGCGGCTGATGCCGGTGACGACTTTTTGGTTCTTTTCGCGGAAGCGCGACAGGAAATAGTCCACCAGCAGCGGCACATCCGACAGTCGCTGGCGCAGCGGCGGTACTTCCAGCGCGATGACATTTAGGCGGTAGTACAGATCTTCGCGGAAGCGGCCTTCGTGGACCATCTTGCGCAGGTCTTTGTTGGTGGCGGCGACCAGGCGAATGTCGATGCGGCGCAGCTTGCCGCCGAGCGGCTCGATCTCACCTTCCTGCAGCACGCGCAGCAGCTTCACTTGCAGGTGCAGCGGGATCTCGCCGATCTCGTCTAGAAACAGCGTGCCGCCGTCGGCCTGCGCAAAGCGTCCGTCTCGTCGGTGAACGGCTCCGGTGAAGGCGCCTTTTTCGTAGCCGAATAGCTCGCCTTCCAGGATCGACTCGGGCAGTGCGCCGCAGTTGACCGGGACCAGCGGACGACCGGCCCGAGGCGACAGCTCATGAAGGTGGCGCGCGAGGAGCTCTTTGCCGGTGCCCGACTCGCCCAGCAGCAGCACCGTGGCTTGCGATGGCGCCGCCTGGGCCAGCACATCCAGAGTGCGCTGCATGGCCAGCGACTGACCGACGATGGGCCTGCGGTGCGCCGCCGCCAGCTGACTACGCAGCGTGCGGTTTTCGGCCACCAGCGTCTGACGCTCCAGCGCTTTACCGACGACGCGCAGCACATGCGCGCGCTTGAGCGGCTTGGTGATGAAGTCGTAGGCCCCGTCTTTCATCGCCTCGACCGCCGTCTCGATGGTGCCGTAGGCGGTCATCAGGATCACTTCCGTCTCAGGCGAGAGCTTGCGCGCCGCCTTCAGCAGATCCATGCCGGTCAGGCTGGGCATCATCAGGTCGGTGAGGATCACGTCGATGCGCTGCTTGCGCAAAAGCTCCAGCGCCTCTTTGCCGTCCTTGCACGTCAGCACCACCAGCTCGCGCGGACCCCCGTGCGCCTCGCTCTCCGAGGGCAGGGGCTGAAACCGCTGAAAGATGCGCTGCAGCGACTCTACGTTGGAGGTTTCATCATCGACGATAAGTAGGGTCTTTGGCGACAGCGACATCGGGTCTTTGGTTCCTCGGGCGGCCATGGTGGCACAAGCCACGCGCGCGGCCAAATCACCGCTTAGAAAGTCGCCCGCCGAGCTCCGCCCGAACCAGCCAAATTTATTGAATATTTGTCATATAAATTACTAAAATTAAATCGCAAGATAAAATCGATCGACAGATTTATTGACTCAGTACGCAACCCTTTAAGGAGGGCCTATGCCTATGAAGGTAACTCGCTCAGTTGGCACGTTTGGTCGCCTCTTTCAACGCTATGGCTTCATCGGTCTGTGCTCTGCCCTCGCCGGTGTGGGCTTTGTCTATGGTTGCGCGGGCACCAACACAGACTATGCAGGCAATGTCGTCGACGCAGGCACGGATGACGCGGGCGGGCCGCCCGACTTTACCTGTGTGAAGATGCCGGACGAGGACTTGCCCGACGAGGCAGGGCTCGACACGGACTGCGACGGCATTGACGGCAGCAAGGACTGGGCGATTTTCGTCTCTCCGATGGGAGATGACGCGAACCTGGGCACCATGGAGAGCCCGGTCAAGACCGTCACCAAGGCGCTGGCCCTAGCATCGACCAACAACAAGCACGGCGTGTACCTGTCCGCTGGCACGTACCCAGAGTCGGTCAAGCTCGTCGACGGCATCGGCATCTACGGCGGCTACGACGCGGCCAGCCGCTGGCAGCGCCTGATGAGCAACAAGTCGATCATCAGCGGCGGCGTCACTGCCATCACGGCGACCGGTCTAACCAAGCAGACCGAGGTTCAGCAGGTCACCATTCGCTCGGCCAA
>JAGNNG010000328.1 GCA_017990795.1 Deltaproteobacteria bacterium | reverse complement strand
AGCTAAAAGCGGCCTTTCTACTGGTCACTGATGCCCGCGGCTTCGTCCTGTCGCGCGTCGGTCAGGATGAGGCGGTGTATCGCGACCCTCTCGACGGCTGGCCGCTGGTTAGTGACGCCCTGCGCGGCTATCGCCTAGATGATCTGTGGCTGTGGCAAGGCACGCTGTATCGCGTCGCGGCGGCGCCGGTGATCTCGGTATCGCGCGATCGCTACGTCGGGGCGCTGTTGGTCGCGCAGGTCGTGGGCAGTGACCTGGCGCAGGGCATTGCCACCGCCACCGGCCTGGATGTCGCGGTGCTGTGCAGCGGCCAGGTCATCGGCAGCTCGACGCGCTCACCGGGAGATCCGCTGGCGACCGAAGCGCTGCTCAAGCTGCGGCAGCAGAGCAAGTCGGCCACCGTCTCGATGGGCCCGGCGAGGGATGAGCTGTCGATGTTTTTGGATCTGCCCGGCTCTGCCGCGACGCAAGGCGCCACGCTGGCCCTGATTGGCAAAGGTCCGCAGGCGGTGTCGGCGCTGTCCACCCTGTCGCGCAGTGCCGCGCGCGGTCTGCCCACAAGCTCGCTGCTGGGGCTTTTGCTGACGATGGCGGTGCTCTTGGGGATTGGCCTGCTGATGCTGCGCGGGGACGGGCCCGCACCTGCTCCGGTCCTGCTGCCTCCGGTCTTTCCTCCCGACGAACCCTTGCCCGAAGCGGGCTCGCAGCAGCTGCCGCTACCGCTGGCGTCGCCCTCTCCGACCACGCCTGCGCCTTCATCCGTCAGCCCACCGCTGCTAATCGAGACCGTCCCGGTCGCCGCACCCCCGCCGCTGCCGCTGCCGCCACCGCTGCCTCCGGCCTCGGTACGTCGGCCCTCTGACCCGGCGCTGCGACCGGCGGCGGGATACCTGACCCCGTCGTTGGGCCTGACGCCCGCGCCCAGCGCCCTGACCGACCCCGGCCTAAAGCCCGAGTTTGTAGACGGACCGCGCCCCGAGAGCACCGAGTTTTCCGACGAGACGCGCGTTGCCGCCGGACCCGCCGCCGAGGGCGATCCCGAAGCCGCCTTTTACCGCGTCTTCCAAGAGTTCGTGCAAGCCCGCGAGCGCTGCGGCGAGAGCGTCGCTGGCCTGCAGTTTGACCGCTTCCGCCGCCGCCTCCTTGATAGCCGCGCGCAGATCACCAGCCAGCACGGCTGCCGCGACGTGCAGTTCCACGTCCATATCAAAGAAGGCCGCGCCGGACTGCGCGCCACCCCCGTCTGGTAAAAAGCGCGCGGCCCGTCCCCGCAAGCGCGCGGCCCTCCCCGCTTTCCGGGGAGGCCGTGGTGCAGCAGCAGACTGGTAGGGGCTTTTATACGAGGGGCGGAAGCGAAGGCTTACTTGCTACGCGGCGCAGGAGCGGGAGGCGGTGGTGGACTGTCGGCCAGCATGCGGCGCTGCAGCGTGCCCAGCATGTCCACACCGGTGACGGCGCGTACCTGCTCGTTGGTGGTGATCACCTGGCTGCCCAGCGAGGTCGTCTTGTCGCCATTGCTGCCGCTGCTCCCACCGGGCATCACCGTCAAGCGATCGATGCGCAGCGCCTTCATGGTGCCCGTCAGCTGCTCAAACACCGGCAGCAGCTTCTGCAATAGCAGCGACTCGCGAGCGTAGTGACCGCCCTGCTTGTAAGCCTGCGCCAAGCTCGTCAGAGCCGCAGCACCTGCGCGACCTTGCGCCGCGACACTGGCGGCAGCCGCGCGCGCTTCCGCTTCGGCTTTGGACTTTTGCGCCATCGCCGGAGCAATCACATCGGCTTCCAAGCGGCGACGAATCTGCTCGCCACGTGCCTGCCACGCAAGCAGCTGCGCCTTGGCCTCAGCGACCTGCGCCAACACCTGCCCGCGCACTTCTGAGATCACGGCCTCACGCTTGGTCTTGGCCTCGATGATGCGGCGCTCGTTTTCTTTTTGCGCGATCGACATATCGGTCTCGATCTTGGCGATCTCGGCCTGCATCTGGTTGCGGGCTTTTTGCACCAGGGCGCTGGCGGTGGCCTTGACCTCGCCGATCTTGGCATCCTTGTTGACCAGCGCGCCGCGCACCCGACCCACCGAGGTCAGATAGCCCACGTCATCGCTGATGTTCTGAATCTGCAGGTTGTCCAGCACCAGCCCCAGCCGCTGCAGGTCCTTGTCCGCCTCTTCGATGAGCTTTTGCTGAAAGATCGTCTTCTGCTGGTTGATCTCCTCGGGCGTAAGCTCGGCGATGACGCCACGCAGGTTGCCTTCCAGCGTGTCTTTGGCGACGCGCATGATGCCTTCGCGGGGATAGCCCAGGAAGCGCTCGATGGCGTTGTGCAACAGCGGCTCTTCGCTGGGGATCTTGATGTTGGCGACGGCGTGAACCTTCAGCGGAATGCCCCCGCGAGAGAACGCATTGTTGACCGTCAGCTCGATCGCCATGTTGGTCAGGGTCATGCGGTCGACGGTCTCAAGCAGCGGCAGGCGCATCGCGCGACCACCCCGGACCACGCGAAAGCCCACCTCTTGACGGTCGTGTGGCCCTGCGCTGGTACGCAGCCGTCGCGTCCGGCCCGAGAAGATCAGCACCTCGCTCGGCGGGCAGACGTAGGTGTTCTTGATGATGGTGATCAGCAGGAAGATGCCAGCGGCCAAGACCGCAGCAGTGATGATGGTGACGGCAAGGGCGCTCATTTGGCACCTCCTTCAGACGCAGGCGCGGCCAAGACCGAGCGGATGTCCACCCCCGTCAGGTCCTTGAGGGTCGACAGCACCTCGGTGACGATGGCGGGGTAGCTGGCGGCCAGCGCAGGCAGCGCGCGACCGTCGCCGCTATCGATGACGTGCAGCTCGCGGATGGACATGGTGTTGACCTTGGACGCGACCTGGCCGACCAGCTGATCCAGCTGCGACAGCACAAACAGCTCGCGCGACTTATCACCAGCGGCGCTCAGAGCCTCGGCCAGAACGCGCATCGCCTCGGCGGCGGCGGCACCCTGCTCACGACGAGGAGCAGCCTCACCTTCAGCGGCCAAAAGCGACGCCTGCAGCGCCGCCTCGGCGGGCAGCACGACCTCGACATGCAGGCGGCGGGCTTCCAGCTCTTTACGGACGCTCTGCAGCTCTTGCTCGGCTTCGGCGCGGGTCTGCTCGCCAGCGGCGACGGCCTCACGCTCGACGGCCTGCGCGTTACCTTCCAGCTGACCGACCAGCTGACGTAGCTGGTTGCGCTTCTGCGCGATGCCAATCTCGGCATCCTTGGTCGCGACCCCGGCCAGGTTGCGAGCGGCGGCTTCTTCCTGCGCAATCTCTTGGTTGGCCTGGCTCTCGGCGTTCTCAGCGTCGCGCACGGCGTTGGCAATCTGGGTGCGGCCTAGGTTTACCAGGTAGCCCGCTTCGTCCTCGACGCGCTGGATCTTCAGCGTGTCCAGCTGCAGCCCCAGCTTGTTAAACACCGACGAGCTAACCTGCACCAGCTGGTTTGCAAACTCGATCCGGTCCTGGTTTACCTGCTCGGGCGTCAGCTGCGAGATGACATCGCGCAGCGAGCCCTCCA
>JAGNNG010000327.1 GCA_017990795.1 Deltaproteobacteria bacterium | reverse complement strand
CGCCTATCACCACGCTGACTGGCGGGGTCTTGCTGCTGGGAGAGCAGCTGACGCTAACCAGCCGAATTGGGGCGGTGGTGACGCTGCTGGGCATCAGTTGGGGTGTGCTGGAGCGAGGGCGACGCGCTGCTCGTAGCCGAGCGCTGTAGGACTCGCTCTGGTACCACGGGTCGCAGACGGAAAGTTTTGCGCCTAGCGCCGTAGGTTCGCAGGTACAATAAGCGGGTGCGACTCTGCGCGAGCGACGCTGTCGGGGCTAGGTGGGGCGGGCGATTAGGTCTGCTCAGCGTCGTGACGGCTTCTGATGGGGCCTTTGGTTCGTCGCCGGCAGCAGTCAGGAACTCAGACCGCGCGCAGCACAGCGCTGTCAGCAGTGGACCCAAGGCAGCTCGAATTGCCACCCGGGGAGCGATATGCAGAGCCCTTCGTTAGCCAGCTTGATCGGTCAACAGGTAGGCAACTACAAGGTCATCCGCGAGCTTGGCCGTGGTGGCATGGGCGTCGTCTACGAGGCCTCGCACACCGCCATCGGCTATCGCGCCGCGATGAAGGTCCTTAGCAGCAAGCTCGCCTCCGACCCCAAGCACAAGGTCTACGTCTCGCGGTTCCTGGATGAGGCACGCGCCGTAAACCTGATCAACCATCCGGGCGTCGTGCGCGTCTTTGATATGGACCAGATCGGCGACGGCACGGTCTACATCCTGATGGAGTTTGTCGAAGGCCAGACGCTGTTTGCACGGCTGGTCGCGATGCGGGATGGCCGCATGCCGCGCATGACGGTGGCCCAGGCGGTGCGGATTATTCGGCAGTGCGCGGCAGCGATGGCAGCGGCGCACGACAAGGGCATCCTGCACCGCGATCTGAAGCCTGATAACATCGTGGTCACTCCCGACGACGAAGCGCAGGGCAAAGAGCGGGTCAAGATCCTCGACTTTGGCCTGGCGCGCTTTTTGGACTCACCAGAAAGGCGCACCACGGCTGGCGTGGCATTGGGGACGCCGACGTACATGTCACCTGAGCAGTGCATGGGCGACGAGCTAGACGGCAAAAGCGACGTCTACTCGCTGGGCGTGATCCTGTACGAGCTGCTGTGTGGCGAGGTGCCGTTTCCCGGCGAGGAAATGGGCAAGGTCATGCGTCGCCACGTCGATGAAGCGCCCAAACCGCTGGCCACGCGAGTGCCGGGTCTGGATGCAGGGGCTGCTGCGCTGTGCCACTCGATGCTGGAAAAGCGTCGCGACCTGCGTCCGGACATGCGCCAGGTCCAGCAGCGAATCGAGGACTTGGAGCGTACCGGCAAGCTGGATCACGCCACGGCTGTGGCGCTGACGCCTGCTTCGGCCAGCACTGCGCGGAGCCCCGAAGCACCGACGATGGCCAGTCCCCTGCTTCGCCGCAACGCCGCGCCTGCCACCGAGCTGGTGCAGAGCCTGCGGGTCGCCAAGCCCAAGCCCGCGTTTTCTGCGCTGCTAGTAGTGGCGGGCTTGGTTGCAGGACTAGGCTTGGGTTTGGCCTTGATGCGCAACCGAGACGTGCCGCAGTGCCCGCCAGTGCCGCCGGTAAAAGCGCAGCCTGCCCCAGCCAAGTGCCCGGAACCGGCGGTCGTGCCAGCTCCTGCGGGGGGCAGCGCCAATGCAGCGCCCGAGGAAGCAGAGCCGGAAAAGACGAAGAAAAAAGGCAAAGCCAGCAAGAAGAAGCCTAAGTAGTGGGCTGGCGCGATGCCGCCGTGGACGCTGGTGGGCTCCTAAGTTGCGATTCCTAGTGCTGATTCCTCTGCCTTCCTTCCTTTCCCATTCCTAATCCTGTCTTTTGGTAGCGGCTGCGAATTTGCGGTTGCAAAAAAATCTGTGATCGGATGGAACCGGCCTCCTGCTCCGCTGTCTGTATAGGCAAGAACGGCGTGATTGAAAAAGGGCGCCGGTCCGATTTAAAGGCTTAATCGCCAACGTATTTCTCTGACGCTGACGGCGCTTGCGCTGCAGCTGCCAGGGACAGACGGCAGCTCTGCACTACAGAGCGCCCGCGCACAAAGTCAAAGCACGACTTTTTGCACCAAGGAGACACCCATGTCCACGTCACCAATGGCAAAGACGGCTACTGCTTCTCGCTTCGAAGTTCCTTCCCACATTGCAGAGCAAGTAGAGATCAAGGATGGCGCGCAAGCGATTGAAGTGTCGGCGCTATTTGAGGATGCCGTGCAGGTGGTGCGTCACTTGGACAACCCAAGCGCGGGCAAAGTGAGTCGGCTTACCCGAGGCCTGATTGGCTCTGCTGCGGCCTCCCTTGCGGGCGTGATGATTCTGTTTACCGCCTCCTATTCCGAGGTCGCTGCCGAGAAAGCCAAGGCAGAGTCGGATTACGCAGCGGGTGCGCATCACAAGCGCTCCGATGGGCGTGCCAAGGACTACGGAGCCGCTGGACTTTTCTTGTACGGTGCCACCGCGCTGTTCGTCGGTCTGCAGCGCCGGATGTCAGAGCGGAAAGAGAACGAGTTTACGATCGGCGACGACGCGCAGGCGACGTTCCAAACTGCGGCAAAAGGACTTCCGCTTTCACGCTTTCCATTGGTTCGTTCAACGGGAACGGAGTACGAGCTGCTCTTCACCAAGGAAATGCAAGGCGATGTTCAGGTAGATGGGAAGACCCTCTCCCTAACGGATTATGCAGCGGCAGGGAATGCGCGTCCGGCAGAGTCTGTAGGCGATGCGCTGGTGACGCGGATTCCGCAAAATGCGCGGTTCTGTCTGCACCTGGATAACACTACGTACTTGGTAAACTCGGTGGCGCGGCCTCGGCACTATCCGGTTCCGATGCAGGTAAACTGGGGCACACAGTCGTACACGGGGGCAGTGCTTGCGGGAGTCGGCGTGTTCTTGGGTCTGATGTTCTCGGTTCCTCCTGATCCGAAGTCGCTGGCCTTGGACTCCTTTTTGAACGAGCACCTGGTGCGCTTCATGGTGAAACCCCAGGAGCAGGAGACGGAAAAAGCCAACTGGCTGGATAAAGTGAAAAAGGAAACTGCCGACGGTGGTAAGGCTGCAAAAGGTCCAGAAGGTCGCGCGGGTAAGCAGGATGCTCCCAAGGTCGTCAAGGCCCTTCAGGTTTCGGGCCCGAAGAACAATCCAGATCCGCAGCTGAATCGCGCCAAGGCCATTGAAGCTGCAACGAAGATGGGAGTGGTCGGAATCCTAAGTGCGCAAAAAAATCCGATGATGGCCAGCATCTTTAGTCGGGACAGCGCGCTAGGAGGACAAGACGCCCAAGATGTACTTGGGAACCTGGCCGCAGTAGAGCAAGCGGGAGATGCTTACGGAAACAACGGCATGGGCTTGGTGGGAGCGCAGCGCGGCGGACCGGGAACGGGGGATGGCACCATCGGTCTGGGCAAGATTGGCGGCATCGGTACTTCGTATGGGAAGCCGGGTCATGGTGGGCCTCCTGGTAGTGAACTGCGCAAGCATGTGGTGAAGGACATCACGGACGTTGGGATTGGTCCTGCAACGGTGGTGGGCTCTTTGGATAAGGACGTCATCCGCCGCGTCATCC
>JAGNNG010000326.1 GCA_017990795.1 Deltaproteobacteria bacterium | reverse complement strand
GTGCGGGTTCGCGTCGGTGAAGTTCAAAATCTAGGCTCCTGTCCGTAAGTCGGGAAGCCGAGTGTCGGGGCGATGTGAGGGGGAATGACGACAGTTAGGTTCAGGCAAGACGCGCGAGCGGGCGGCAGTCGGGGCTTTGGCTTTAGGCTGGCGGGGTGGGTGGTGCCGGCGCTGCTGCTGGGCGCTCCGGTTGCTGCTGTGGGGAAGGCGAAGGACAAGGCGGCGGCGCAGCCGCGGGGGCTGGCAGAGAAGTCACGCTCGCTGCGGCAGCAGGGCATTGCTGCGCTGACCGCCAAAGACAGCGCCGGGGCCTACGACGCCTTCGCACAGGCCTATCGGCTGTCGCCAGATCCCGAGACGCTGTTTCAGCTGGGCCGACTGGCTTGGCAGAGCGGGCGGACGGTGGCGGCTCAGGACCTGATGCGGCGCTTTTTGGCCGACCCGGCCAGTGCGGGGGATGCCGCCGCAAAGAAAGAGGCGGAGCAGCTGGTCGAGCAGCCCCGTCCCGCCAGTGGCGAAGTCAGCATCGTTGGTGAGCGCGGCGCGCTGGTCTTGGTCGATGAGAAAGTGACCGGAATGCTGCCGCTGCCGCTGCCGCTGCTGCTGGCCAGTGGTGAGCATCGCATCACGTTAGAGGTAGGCGCGCGGCGAATTGAGGGGCCGGTCAAGGTCCTACCGGGGCGGCTCTCGGAGCTGCGCTTTAACATGAGCTCGGACGCGGTGGTGTCGCGCGTGGTGCCGGCGGTGGTGTGGATTCCGGAGTTTTCCGGCGTGCCCGCGGCGGCGCTGCGCCAGCTTTCGCAGGTCGTGGAGCAGGGCGTGCAGAAGCAGCGCATGTCGGTGGTGCCTAAAGGGACCGCGCTGGCGCAGGCTCCGCGACTTGCCGACTGCTTGGAACAGCTGGACTGCCTGGACAAGCTGGCGACTGCCAATGAGGCGGACTACCTGCTGACCTCAGCGGTGGAGGCGACGGGGGACTTGGCGCAGGGCGACTGGACGATGCGGCTCTCTCTGGTGGAGGCAGTCACGGGGGACTACGCCGTCACGCTGACCGAGACCTGCAAGCGCTGCACGGCAGATCAAGCCAGCACGGCGCTGGATACGCTGGTGACCAAAGTGCTGCGCGAAGGCATGGTGCGACCGCGCGGGACGTTGTCGGTAATCTCCTCGCCACCGGGCGCGGATGTGCTGCTGACCGAGCGCAAGCTGGGACAGACGCCCTACCAGCGAGCGGCGTTTGTCGGCAACTATGCGGTGGTCGTAAAGCAAAGCGGCTACAAGCTGCACACCGCCACCGTTGTTGTGGAAGAGGGCAAAAAAGCGACGCTGAAAGTTGATCTAGTCAGCGAGCAGGAGGCAGCAAAGCCTCCCATCCCGGTCGTAAAGGTAGTGGTGCCGCCGCCTCCTCCTCCTCCAGTGGTGAAGGTGATGCCGCCGCCGCCGCCTCCTCCTCCGGTGCGCGCTGGGCGTCCACGGTGGCGGGTGGCGATGGGCGCTTCTGCGCTGGGTGGTGGCGTGCTGCTGGGGGGCTTGGGTGTCTCGGGTCTGCTGCAGCATGGCAAGCAGGCCGATGCGCTGGGCCAGACTTACTTTGATACCCAGACCAAGGGAGCCGCGCTGTTGGCAGTAGGCGGTGTGCTGGCGGCAACTGGCGCGGTCCTTATCGCTATACCGGGTCCTGCTGGAAATAAGAAAGTAGCATTACGCTGGTCGGGAAGTGGCGTAATGCTAACTGGTGAATATTGATTAAGATTCTTGCTAATATATTAATAGGAGCTGATGTATGCGGCTGTTAATTGCATTGTGTCTATGTGTCTGCGTCGCCTTCGCCTGTGACCAGCTGTGGAGTAGCTCAGTGGTGCCCTGTGGGCAGTCTGGCTTTGACTGTCCGTCGGGAGTCACGCCCACCGATCAGGACCTGAGCATGGCAGCAGAGTCAGATGGCGGAGCGCTGGCCGAGGACATGGCTGGGCAGCCACCACGTGATCTTGCAAGCGGCCCACCTACAGATTCCAGTGTGCCGGACCTGCATAATCCTCCACCTCCGGACCTCACCATGCCTGGACCCGCCGATCTAACTATGGTGATTATCGTTAAGTAATTTATGTTGCGATTCTGGGTTGGTTGCTTGGTTTGATGTTTGATATGCGCATATGGATTATTGCTTAATGATTGACGGGGCGCGCAGCAGTTTCTGGATGGGAACTAGCTGGCTGTGTGGGGTGGTCGCACCCGGTGTACTCACAGGCTGCGGCTACCGGCGTTTGGGCTGACTTCGGCGGGGCAGAACTTTCCCAGCGCTTGCTCGTTTGATGGGGGAATATCCCGTTAGGAGAAAGCCGATGAGAGCTCTGTTGCCCGTTTTTGCCCTGTCGCTGGTTGCTGGTTGTGGTCGTGGTCCTGCGAGCTTTGTGCGCTCTGACACCACGCTGGGACGTGTCGTGATCTACCGCAACGGCGTCGCTTACTTTGAGCGCCATGCCAAGGTTACTGAAGACACGCTGCACCTGTCGGTCCCGGCTGAGCGTGTGGATGACTTTTTGCGCTCCCTGACAGTGCTGGATGCGTCGACGGGGCAGCCGGCTCCGGTGTCGTACCCAACCCGTCCGGGCGAAGCGGTAAACGGCCTGGTCGATATGAAGATTGGGCTGCCGGGAGCGGGGCCGCATGACCTCAAGCTGTCGTATGTCACCGAGGCACCCGCCTGGAAGCCGAGCTACCGCTTCGTGCTGGGCAAAGCGGGCAAGGTCGAGATGCAGGCCTGGGCGGTGGTCGACAACATCTCGGGCGAGGACTGGAACCAAGTGAAGCTGGGCGTGGGGGCCAGCTCGGCGCTGTCGTTTCGCTACGACCTGCGCTCGATTCGACTGGTCCAGCGCGAGACGCTGCGTGCAGAGGATGTCTTTGCGCTGGCGCCACCCACGGGTGGGGCGACGCTGGATGGACGACAGCCGACGGCCACCGTGTTAGCTGAGCTTTCAGATGAGACGATTACCAGCGCCAGCCAGAGCACGCCGGGGAACTATCAGTTTAGCGATGACAAGACGCAGATTGTGCGAGAGGTGCAGGCTAGCTCGCGCGGTCGTAGAGAGGCTGTAAAGATGCTCTCTAAGCGTCCTTCTGTTACCGCGGATGTCCAGTCTGTCAGCCCGACGCCGGTTCGGAACGTGGAGGCAGAGCGCTTTGCTGCGACGGCTCGCTCTCTTAATAGCTCCAATCAGCAGATCGTGGTGGAAGGCTGGGCTGACGCGCGCGATCGTGACAAGCAGGCGGCCTCGCTGGCCCGCGCCAATCGCGTGCGTGAGCAGCTGATTCGCAACGGCCTACCCGCAGACCGTGTCCAGGCCGTTGGTAAAGGAGAGCAGGTCGGGCGTGCTGCTGGGGCGCGCATCGTGCAAGCACCGCCGCCGCCCAAGCCCGAGGTCGCGCAGGCACCGCTAAAACCCGAAGAGGCCGCCAGCAAGGACCCGATTGGCACCGCTCACTTTGAGTCGTTTACCACTGCCACGGTACCGCGCGGGTCGTCGGCGATGGTGTCGGTCCTGAAGATGGATAC
>JAGNNG010000325.1 GCA_017990795.1 Deltaproteobacteria bacterium | reverse complement strand
GGGGCGCAGCATGGGCGACGGTCGATCTTGGCGGCGCTTAACATCCGGCAGGCCGTCACCGAGATGAACAACGCCGGCATGTTCGCCTTCCCGGTCCACATCGGCATCGGCATCACCAGCGGCGGTCTGGTCTTAGGTGACATCGGCTCGGAGCACCGCAAAGAGCGCACGCCGCTGGGGCCGGTCGTCAACATGGCCTCGCGCCTGTGCAGCGCCGCCGGAGCGGGCGAGATCATCGTCAGCGAATCCACCCGCGGCAACGCAGGCCGAGGCTTTCGTCTAGGCAGCGGCGAGCACCTGCAGCTAAAAGGCTTCCCCACCGAGCAGCTGGTCTACCAAGTGCTGGATCTGTTGCCAGGAGCCAGCGGTACCCACGACGCGCTGCCGCCGCTCCGCAGCTAACGCCGCCACTTCCTTACCGTGACGCCTGGGTTAGCGCTTAAAGCGCGGAAACAGCAGGATGAACGACGACTTGCCGCGCCGCACCACGACCGTCTTGCCGGGCTTTTGCAGCTTCTGATAGCCGTCAAACCAGGGCTCTTTGGCCAGGCTCGCGTCGCGGGCGATAAACTCGGGCACGTACAGGTCGACCTCTAGGTACTGGCCGGGGAACATCAGCTCCGTCGCTGCCGCAAACGAAAACGGGCGCAGCTCGTCGGAGGGAAAGACATCGTTGTGCAGCGCGCCGCCGTAGACCGCGACGATCTTATTGATGCCCGCCTGCGCGCGACGCAGCCGCACCTGGGCAATCTTTTTGTGCAGGCTGTCGCCAAGGAGCTTGAGCATCTTCTCGTAATCAACCGCGCCCTTCTCGTCGAGCAGGCCCTGATATTCCGCGCACGTCAGGGTCAGGATATTGGGCTGCACGCCCAGGCCGCGCGCTTGCTTGATCAGCGTCACCAGCTCGCTCTCGGTGGTCTGCGGGCGCTTGGTGGTCTTTTGCACATCTTTGACCACGGCGGTCTCTTGCTTGCCGCAGTTCCCCTCGGTGACCCAGGTCTCTAGCACCAGATCGGACAGGTCCGGCTGCAGCACGGCCAGAAGCTGCGTCGAAAACCGCTTCAGCGCCGAGGGCACACCGCTATTGCCCTTCAGCTCGTGGTACTCGCCAAACGCCACGATGCGCGGCGGCATGCCACTGTCCTTGTCCGCGCGCTGCAAGATGGCCCGTAGCGCGTCCTCGGGACTGTCGTGCAGCGTCAGCTCGGGCTTATCATCGGGGACGGGGTAGTTGGTAGGAGCCGCAGACGGACTGACTGCTACTCCAGCAGGCGCAGCAGCGGGCTTGGCGGCCTCGGTCGTGGGCGGACTTGGGGCAGCGGCCTGCAGCGCGGAGGGTGCCAGCAGCAGCCCAGCCAAAGACAGCGGCAGCACCAGACAGCGGCGAAGAGACAAGCCCATTTCCATGGTCACGACCTTGCTTTAGCGAAGGTAGTTTCGCTTGACCAAGTTTAGGAAGTCGTTGCCGAAGGTGTCCATCTCGCCGCTCAAGACCTTGATGCGGCGGGCGAAATAGTTGTAGGCCATAACGGCGGGGATGGCGGCGACCAGGCCGATGGCGGTGGCAATCAGCGCCTCAGCAATACCGGGAGCGACGGTGGCCAGGTTGGCCGAGCCCTTGGTGCCGATGTTGCGAAACGCGTCCATGATGCCCCACACGGTGCCAAACAGACCGATAAACGGGGCCGACGAGCCGACGGTCGCCAAAAGCGGCGTCAGCGACTCCAGCACCGTGCTCTCGGCAATCATGCTGCGACGTAGCGAGCGCTCGATGTTTTCCAGGTCGGCTTCGTTGTTACGCTCCGAGGCGCTCTCGGCTTTTTGCAGGCGCATAAGCTCTAGGTAACCGGCGCGAAACATCGCGGCCACCGGCGAGCGCCGCAGCACCTTGGCACGGTCAAACGCCTCCTCTAAGCGCTTGGTCTGCCAGAAAGTATCCAGAAACAGGTCGGTCTCTTGCGAGGCCCGCACCAGCTGATAGCCCTTGTAGCCAATGACGAAAGTCGTCACGACAAAAAAGGCAATCAGCAAGAACAGCACCATCAGTACGACGCCGCCGGAGCTAAGCACGAGCTGGAACAAGTCCATCTCTTTCCCAGCCGGCGCACCACCAGAGGCAAGCAAAGCAGTCAGTCCGTTCATGTGCTGTCGAGCGTAGATCTCAAGACCGGCCCGGGTCAATTGGCACCGACCGCCGCCACCGCATCGCGCAGCCGTGACCCTTTTCCAGACCGCAGAGGGATGTGCAAATATCCGCAGCCATGTGGATGTTGGCCTCGCTGCCCAAGGATTGTCTGTTGCCTTTACAGCTGCCCTGTCTTGAAAGTCTGCTGCTGGCACTGCTGCAGCTGGGGCTGTGGCTGCTGGCGCTGGCTGCAAGCGCGCAGCTGCTACGCCTTGGCAGCTGGGCGCTGCGGACGCCGCTTCAGAGCCTGCCGGTGCTGCCCGACTTTCGCGACGACAAGCTGCTGGATCTAGCAGCCTACCCGCCGGTCACGGTGCAGCTGCCGATGCGCAATGAGCGCTTTGTCGCCGGTCGCGCCATTACCGCCGCCTGCGCACTGCACTGGCCACAGCAGCGCCTGCAGGTGCAGGTGCTGGATGACTCTGACGACGACACTATGGCGGTTGTGGACCAGACGACTGCGGCTCTGCGCGCCCGTGGCTACACCATCGAAATCGTGCGGCGAAAGACCCGCGACAGCTTCAAAGCCGGACACCTGGACTATGCGCTGCCGACGGCGACTGGCGATTTTATTGCGGTCCTGGATGCCGACTTTGTGCCGCCTCCGGACTTTCTGCGGCACCTGCTGCCCGCGCTGCTGGGCGACTCCAAGCTGGCGTTCGTGCAAGGCCGCTGGAGCTTTCTAAACGAGCGCGCAAACCTTCTTACCCGCGTACAAGCGCTGATCCTGCACGGCCTGATGCTGGTAGAGCAGGCCTATCTGTCAGCGCTGGGTCGGCCCGTGCAGTTTAATGGGACCGGCGGCGTGTGGCGCAAGCAGGCGCTGCTTGATGCGGGCGGCTGGGTCGGCAAGGGCGAGCCCGGCCAGGCCCACGCCGCATCCGTGACCGAAGACTTGGATCTGTCCTATCGCATCCACCTGCTTGGCTACCGTGGTCGGCACCTGCCACAAGTCGCCGTACCGACCGAGCTGCCCGAGTCGATGGCCGCCTTCCGCAGTCAGCAGCAGCGCTGGGTACGCGGCGGCGCGCAGGTGTTGCGCACTCTGCTTGGCAAGCTGCGCGAGGGTCGCCTGACCGCAGCCGAGAAGCGCACGATGCTAGGCCACCTGCTGCGCCATGTTCGCCAGCCGTATCTGCTGCTGTCGCTGCTGTGGCTGCCGCTGCTGCCGCTGGGGCTGCTTACACCGGCTTTTGCGCCCCCGGGCGGGCTGCTGGCGGCGGTGCTGCTGCTGCACCTATCCCTGTCGATCTACTACGGGGCGGCGCTTAAGCGGCTCGGACGCTCGCCGCTGAGCGCGGTGCTACTGTCGCCGCTGGTCGTGGGCTTGTCGATGGGGCTCTCGGTTAGCTTGACGGTGGCGCTGTGGCGCGGGA
>JAGNNG010000007.1 GCA_017990795.1 Deltaproteobacteria bacterium | reverse complement strand
GCGCTGGAAAACACCGACAGCGGAAAGCGCCGATGGATGCCAAAGTTGCCGCTAAAGTCGTGGGCACAGCCGCGCGCGAACCACAGCTCTACATAGGGATCGCCGTGCGCGGGATCGGGAGATTCCAAGGTGTAGCGAATCCAGAATCCGGTGCCGCTCGCCGCATGAAACAGAGTGAAAAACCAGACCTCGTAGCGGCCAGACTCACCTTGCCACACCATGCGGTTGCTGATCTCGGCGGGACTGGGCAGCTCACCACGAGCTCCGCCACGCGGCAAACCGGGGGAGCTTGGGGCTGCAGGTCTCTTACTTGGCATGGGCATCCTTGCAAATATCCGAAAAAGTGGTGGGCTCTGCGACGAGAGCGAGTTCCGATTAGCAAGTTCTGAACAACAAAGCCAGCCGCCCGGCCACAACCCGTCGGCCACAGACCTACCGGCAGCGCAAGTCACAACCACCGTAGCCTACCTTAGCGACCTCCAGCGCTGGCTGGATTTTATCTTGGCGCCCCTCTACCTACCTTGCAGCGCAGCCGCAAGCGATTCGATTGACCGGCGGACGCCTCTAAGACTACGATTTGAACGTAGTTAGGGTGCTGTGAGTCGTCGGAACAACCACGGATTTTGCGCTGGCAAGTCCTGAAAAAGAGCCTGTGAGCGGACGATGAAAAGCAGAAAGCACACGACGCTGCTACTCGGTTTGGTAGGCAGTAGCTTGATTGGATTTGCGGGCCCAGGCGGGGCCGCAGGCAAGCGGACTTCCGTCGTTTCGACCACGACCAAAGGTCCAGTTGCAGCATCGCCCACCAAGCCTGATGAGGACGAGATCGTCGAGGTCTCGAGCACAGATCCAAAGCAAGGCAAGCCAGGTCAGGCCGATCTAAATGCTCCGGGCTACGGCGCAGCCAGCGCGGGTCTGCAAGGCCGACTGGACCAGCTCGATCAGCAAAATGCCGAGCTGACCAACAAGCTGCAAGACCTAGAGCGTCGGCTTGATATCGTCGCCAATCCGCCAACTTCGGTGCGACTGACCGGCTATATCGACTTCGGCTTTTTTGCCTTTATGCGCGGCACGGGCTCGGGAATTACCAATTATCTGCCGCAGCCAGCGACGAAGTACTCCGATATCCAGGATGCGGCGCAGCGCCAGGAAAAGTTCCGCAACGACGAGCGCGTCCAGCGCTTCCCTGAGTTTTTTGCACCGTGCGGATTTGCCGATAACAACGCCGTGAATCCGTGCCCGCTGGCGCCAGCGTCGGGACTGAATCAAGTGCGCTGGCGCTTTCTGGGCGATCCTCTGGCGACCGCGATCAACAGCGCAGGCCACCCCGCCGATGTACGAGCACAGAACAACCCCAGCCAGTCCTCGCTGGCTGTGCCTTACGACTACATCCAGTCCGGTGGCCGCCCGACCTTCATCATTAACGAGCTAAACCTGATGCCTATCGCCAAGCTGGACCCGATAAAGGGTCTGTCGGCGATGGCTTCGATTAACTTTTACCCACGTACGGCCAGCGTCTCCGTCGGAGACAAGAATGATGGCGGCAGCGTGGTCGCGGCAGGACCCACCCGCATCGGCGACTATATGTGGGTCGATATGGCGTTCCTCGAGTACGCCACTCGGTTCCAGGACGGCAAGCATCAGCTGTCGATCTTCGCGGGCCGCTTCGACCCGAACATCGGCATCGAGTATCGCGTCCGCAAGTCGCCCGATCGATTCGGTGTAACGCCGTCGCTGATCTGCCGCTACAGTTGCGGTACGCCCATCGGCCTCAAGATGCGTGGTCAGTTCTTTGACGAGCTGTTCTCCGTCGCACTGGCCGTTCACAACAGCGCTAGCTACCAAGAGATCTTCCGCTTCTCCGAGAACACCGACAAGAAGTACATGAAGACCATCTCGGGTCGCGTCTCTGTCCACTGCAACGAGAAGAACTACTGTCAAAAGGTCAATGTCGAGCTCGGCCTCTCGGGCGAGTTTGGCGGCCAGGCAGACGGCTTTTACAACGTCGGCATCTCGGAGTTTGACCCGTTTGTAAAGCAGTGGACGGTCGACGTCGATCTGCACGTCGAATATCGAGGCCTGGAAGTACGCGCCGAGTTCCTCAAGTCACAGGCCGATGGCTTCTACGGCAGTGACACCAAGCCCTCGCTGCCCCGCCTGGCCGTCCAGGGGTTCTACTTTGAGGGCTCTTATAAGCTGCTCAACTGGCTAGGTGTGATGGCCCGCTGGGATGTACGCGACGCCGTACATATCGACTACACCGTGCCATTTGCTTACAGCTCATTACTGTGGCGAATTACTGCTGCCGCGCGCTTTGATATCAATAATAACATCGCGTTTAAGGCAGAGTTTGTTCACTTACAGCCATTTGGCCGCATGAAAGAAGGCCTGGAAGACAACGCCGCAGTCGGACTGATGAACAACCCACTATCCGGCACTACTGCAGCGGGTGAATTCGCAGCAGACTACGTAACAACCTCGCTGGTGTTGCGCTACTGAGAATGCGATAGTGGATCTTTCCAGGTTCAAAGCCAGCCTATTCTGAGCGAGGGCCCCGTCGATGAGAAATCGAGCTGAGATTGGCCTTGATCACCTCCCAATAACTTCTGAGTTGCGCGGAATTAACCTCGCTTCGCAGTCCAAACAAATCGGCATAACTACAAGTCGCTGGCTGATGCATCTACACACTCCGCTGCTAGCGACATTGCTAATTATTTGGTCAGGTTGCGGGCTTAGCGCATCAACTGGCGACTGCGGGCCGTATCTGTCCAGCACGGAATGTCATGTCGTGCGTACTCAGCTTGGACAGCTAGACAATCAGCCGCCTGCGGATCCCACCAATCGCTTTGGGCGCTGCGTCAGCAATAGCTCTGCCGAGTGTGAGCTAGAGAAAGCAGCAGCAGAACTGGGTCGGCGACTGTTCTTTGATCGCTGCTTGTCAGCCGGTGCCAACGTCGGCTGCGTGACCTGCCATGAGCCATCAGCGGCCTTTATTGACCCTCGGACTCGGCCCATCCAGACCGCGCCATTGACGGTGCTGGTCGACGGAGCAATGACCAAGCTGTCCTTGCCGCTGATCGAAAACCCGACGTATGAGCGCATGAAGACGCCGCCACCAACGGTAAAACCGCAGCTTGATGAGACGGGCACGCCGCTGGCCTACTGGGACCAATCAGCGGGTCGATGGCAACCAGTGATCAGGCGACCCCAGTCCAGCTGGAACTCAATCCTGATGGGACAAGCGCAGGGGGCTACAGCACGACACTCGCCGACGCTGTTCAATATCGGCTACGGCTCGGCTGCACCGCGGGTACATGGCGCTCCGACGTACGGAGTGACGTGGACACCGTGGGATGGTCGCTACGACTCCGCCTGGGCACTGGTCGCGGATGTGTTCGAGTTCGGTGGTACTCAAAATACCGATCGCGCTCACATCGCGATCCGCATCGGCCAGAAACATCGCGAGGCTTATGAAAAGATGGTGGGCGGCCCGCTGCCGGATTTCGACGCCCAAGTTCTCGACAGTGGCACCATGAAGTTCGTCTACCTGCGGCATGGCACTCCGGCGGCCTCGCCAACCGGTACGCCGCCAGCCCCGTCAAGCTGCTGGCATACCGATGCAGCATGCCCCGCCAACGTGATGAAGCCCACGCCAGCCGTGCGCGAGACCATCAATACGGTCTTTGTAAACTCTGGCAAGGCGCTGGGGGCGTACATGCGCCAGCTTCGGTCGGCTCGCTCGCCTTTTGACCGCTGGCTGACCGGCGAAGAAAACACAATGACAGCTGCTGCCCAGCGTGGTTTGCGGCTGTTTGTGGGCAAGGCTGAGTGCATCCTGTGCCACACGGGTCCAAACTTTACCGATTGGCAGTTTCACAACCTCGGCGTGCCATCTCTTGACCCCGAGCAACGCACCGCAGGCAGCAGCACACCCACGACCCCCGATGGCCGTACTGCATGCTTTGATGGTCTCGCTCCGGCGCCTCAGTGCGAAGATCCAGGTCGTGGCGGCTGGCAGATGCGAGCATTTGGTCAGTGCGCCGTTTCCACTGCCAAGGTCGACGGCAAGGACGTCAACTGCCAGCGTGTTGACTGGCCAGCAGCCAGCAATCGCTATGACATCGCCACCGACTGTCGTAGCGCGGCCAGCGATGCATCAAACAAAGACATCGACTGCCTGCCTGCCACAGTCGTCAGTCAGACCAAGTGCAGCTACGCCGACAGCGCGACCTGCAGCGCCGATCCGCTCTGCCAGTGGCTCGATCCACCGACGGCGCGCTGCGTTGCAAAAGTAGTCCCTGTCGAGCAAGGGCAGTTCAAGACGCCCACGCTCCGCAACGTTGCGCTCACGTTCCCTTACATGCACAACGGGTCTCTGGCTGACTACGGTCCATCCGAGCGTGGCGAGACCACAGCAGATGACCCCACACCGCACCTAACGCGAGTGGTGGAGTTTTACAATCAAGGTGGCGGGACGATCACGCAAGGTGCGCTCGACAAGCAGATTCACCAACTGCACCTAAACAAGTCTGAAGTCGCAGACTTGGTCGAGTTCCTAAAGTCGCTGACAGATATGTCTATGGTGCAAGCGCAACACCCGATGACGGTGCCGCCTGCAGGCTTGGACATGGCGGACTGTCCTCAATAGCGCAGCGACGTGCCCTTCGCGATTGTGGTCGCGCCAGCCTTGTCAAAATATGCGTTTGCACCGCCGCTCCCACCGCGCGGCGAATAGCGGCTCCCCCCGACTTCCCCTACCTCGCAAGTTCAAAAGAGCTTCTGTGCCGATAAATCCGATTCTAACCCTAGGCAAGGTTTGCCAAATGCTCTGGAATTTTTCGCCGTCGATTGTCTTATTTTCGACGAAAAAAACAGGCTACAATCTAGGCGTAGCGTGGTATCCAAGCCGTACTTACGCGCCCTATCAGCGCCCACTATAGAGATGTTCGGATGCGGTGCTCGTGAGAGGTCAAACGGTCGCAGTAGTAGCACCCTCTTGTGGCGTCACCCATCAGCGCTCTGTTTAGAGGACTTGGCACGACTTCGATGATGCAGTCTACTAGAACCTGCAGCGACGAGCAGCAACCAGCAGTAAGGCCCCAGAGCATCCCGCAGCACTGGCGCTTTATCTACCACTGCATGACGAGAGATTGGACTTAGGCCTCATGCGAACCCATCGCCACAGACTTTCGCTCACCGTCTCCACATCCTTTGCGCTCGGCTTGGCATTGGCAAGTTTGGCAGAGGCTCAAAGCGCCCCGCAAGGTGGCGTCAAGTACATGTACAAGCCGGTGCCATGTACCCCCTGCCCTTGTGAGTGTCCCGACGCTGCGCCAAAGCCTTCCCGGGTCGTCGCCAGCGATACCAGCAGCCGCGAGCCCGAGTCTCGCCCGGTTGGTAGTCCATCACCGGCGGGCGGCGATTCTGGCCGTGAGGCAGCCGCCGTTAGTACTGCTCGCGGCAACCTGGGTGGCGTCGTCACACTCAAGGATCGCGGCGGCAAAGAGAAGAGCGATCGCTCGAATGTAGTGGTGTACGTCGAGTCCCTGCCAAACAAGAAGTTTGCCGCACTCAAGAAAGTGCGTCAGATGGCACAGCGCGACAAAGCCTTTGTACCCACGGTCGTTGCTGTTACCAAGGGCTCGACGGTGGACTTTCCCAACGAGGACAAGTTTTTTCATAACGTGTTCTCGCTCAGCGATGGCAACACATTCGACTTAGGCCTCTACCGCGCTGGCGACTCTAAGAGCGTCACGTTTGAAAAGACCGGTGTCGTGGATGTTTACTGCAACATCCACCCCAATATGTGGGCGCAGATCTTGGTGCTGGAAAACCCATTTTTCACGACCACAGGCCGTGACGGCACTTTTGAGCTAGCCAAGCTCCCACCGGGAACCTATACCGTCGCTGCCTGGTCACCGGGCGGGGAAATCACGCGGCAGCAGGTAAAGATCGAGCCGGGCAAGCGTGCCGAGTTAGCCTTCGAAGTCCGAGAAGGCGCAACCAGCAAGCAGCACAACAACAAGTTTAATCAGCCATACGAGCGCTATAAGTAGTGAAGTATTATCGTTTTGCGCAGCTATTGTCGTTGGTAGCCATCAGCACTTGGCTGAGTGGCTGCAATGATGCCAGTCCTGGCTCGGGTGGGGCTCTGGAGAAGAGCGGACCACGCGACTTCAGTGTGCCCAAAGAGCCAGATCTGTCCGTGACACCAGTTCTGGAGCAGCCACAGCCACAGCCACGGACACCGGAACAGACCAAGCATTCGCTATTCGTACGCTCGTCGCGCTGTGGTGAGTGTCACGAGAAGATGCGCATCGAGTGGCTAGAGTCGGCGCACGCCAAAGCCAGCCATCACGCAGGCTACAGGCGCGCACTTGCCACCGCCCCCGATGCAGTACGTGTACTGTGCGAGAGCTGCCATTTACCAAGCCGCGCTTATGGCCAGCCTGACGAAGAGCCAAATCGCCCAAGCGAGGGCGTCTCTTGCGACGGCTGCCACACCCTTAGCGCGGTGCAGGTTAGCAAGACTTCGACCACCATGACCTTTGACCCGAGCTCGGGGAAAAAATACGGCCCCATCGTCGGAGCCAGCGGCCATTATTTCCACGACATGGCCTACAGCGTGCTGCACACCAAGAGTGAGATGTGCGCGGGCTGCCATCACATGACCGCATTTACCGTCGGCAGCACCACACACGAAATTCCGGTGGTCACCGACTACAGTGACTGGCAACGACTGGGCAAAGGCAAGCAGTGCCAAGACTGCCACATGCCATCACGCGGCACCGAAGCAGTCGCGCGTGGCTCCAAGCCTAGAGCCAATGTGCCCTCGCACTTGTTTCCAAGCTCAGCCGCGCTTAGCAAGCTCATCAAGTTCGAGCTGTCACCCAAGAGCAAGCCGGGTGAGCTAAGCATCGATATCCAGCACAACGCAGGGCACATGATGCCATCAGGTTATGTCGATCGCCGCCTGCTGGTGCGTGCTGAGTTTTTCGGCGCAGATGGAGCCAAGCTAGCGACGGAAGATCGCGCCTACGGCATCTTCTTGGCAGATGAAAGCGGCCAGCCAGCTCCGTTCTGGAAAGCCAGCAAGGTCAAAGAAGATCGGCGCATGACGCCGGGCAAACAGTACATAGAAACCTTCAAGATCCCTCAGGCTGGAGCCAGCGCTGCGGGAAAACCCACCATCGCTGCAGCACCGGTTCGCGTGACAATTTCACTGCTCGCTGCCCCTACTGCACCGGAACTCAGCGCAACGTATGGAGAGCCGGAATTAAGTGTGCTTAAATCCAGCTCTCACAACTTACCGCTGCGTCCGGGAGGAAAATAGTGAAGCTCGGTGTCAAGCTAGCACTGGCCATGACTGCCCTGGTCGCGGCGGTTGTGGTTACAGCCATCTGGTCTATGGGATTTTACCTGCGCCGCGAGGTCGAGCAGCAGCTCGCTGCGGACATCGATCGCACCGGCAAGGTGTTGGAAGAGGTGCAGCGCAGCCGCGTCGAGCGCCTGGCCGAGCAGAATCGAGTTATCGCCGATGAGCCGCGACTAAAAGCGGTCGTCAACTCGGCAGAAGTCGATGTGGAGACGGTCACCGATGTCGCTCGCGATATGCGCGAAGTGGCCAACTCGGACATCTTGATTCTCACCTCTCCCCAGGGTGCGATCCGCGCCAACGTTGGTGCACGAGAGAAACAGCTGAGCATTCCCCCAGGCTATCTGCGACCAGCGGATACCGAGAGCGGCAATCGCGTCTTTACAGCTGCTTGGCCCCTGGAAGGCGAGCTTTATCTGGTCACTGGACGCGCTGTGACTCTGGCTGATCGCACGGCGGGAATCTTGATTACCGGCGCGCAAGTCAACAACACCATGGCGGAGCTGATCCGTCGGCAGACCAACACCGAAGTGGTTCTGCTCACCCAGAACAAGCTGACGGCCACCGCACTTGATCAGCACCTGACGAATCACCGCAGTGAGCTGACGGAAGCCGTACACCAAGCGGCTGGTGGCTCACGTACCCAAGCCACGCAAATCCGCGTGGCCGGACAAAGCTACCTGGTGCGGTTTGCGGCAGTAGATGGCCTGGATTCCAAGCTCGACCCGAAAACAGCAGCAGAGACGTACTTTGTGATGCTGCGCTCTTTGGATGAGGCACTAAAGCCCTACTATCAAATCCGCAACTTCCTCTTCAAGCTCGGGTTTTTCGCTTTTGCCGTCGCTATCTTGGCGGCCTTGGTGATTGCAAACACGCTGTCTCGACGAGTCTCCCGACTGGCCTCTGCAACCTCACTGGTCGCTGGCGGTGATCTCGACATCAGCGTGCCGGTGGGCGGTAACGACGAGATTGGCTCGCTGGGCCGCGCGTTTAACGACATGATCGCCAAGCTGCGCATCTCCCGCGACGAGCTCCGCTCTAAAGAGCGCCTCGAACGCGAGCTAGAGATCGCAACCGTCATTCAGACTTTGCTGCTGCCGGCGCAGCCAGCACTCGATGGCTTTGATGTCGCAGCACGGATGGTTCCCGCAGAAGAAGTCGGTGGTGACTTCTACGACGTACATCAAGCCAGCGGTGGGAGCTGGGTAGCCATTGGCGATGTCTCTGGCCATGGCGTAACCCCGGGTCTGATCATGATGATGGTGCAGAGCATGCTGTCGGCACTCGCTCGTCAGTCACCGGAAGTGGGTCAGAAATACACGCCCAAAGAAGTCCTGCGCATCATCAACTCGGCACTGCACGACAACCTGCGTACTCGTATGCACGACGATAACTACATGACGATGGTGCTGCTAAAGCACGTCGGCAATGGCAAGTTCCGTTATGCTGGCGCGCACGAGTCGCTGCTGATTTACCGTCGTGCAACCCATCAGGTCGAGACGCTATCAACCGACGGAACCTGGCTGGGTCTGCAGGATGACATCGGCGCATTCCTGGAAGAGCATGAGATCGACCTAGCGCCGGGTGATGCACTGGTGCTGTACACCGACGGAATCACCGAGGCAAAAAACCCGCAAGGCGTGCAGTACAATATCGATCGCCTGCGAGACATGCTGCTCCGTCAAGGAAGTATGTCGATGCCGTCAGCACAAAAGATCCGGGATGGGATCGTAGACGATGTAATGACTTGGTCGCGGACGCGCCAAGATGACGTGACGGTGATGGTGCTCCGCCGTCTCGAAAGTTAACGCCCGACACCTGGGGGGGCCCAGCGAAAATCATGTCTGAACAACGCCTCTCGCTGCTGATCGCTGGCGGCGGCATTCTGTGTCTGCTTTTGCAGCTTGTTGTTTCTCTAACCGACAATCCAACGCGACGAGCGCAGCAGATGGCCCAGAAGGTAGCCATCGAGTCGGTACAGCAGCGGGCCGAAAAGCGAGTCAATCGCTTGGGTAGCCGACTTGGGGCAGCCTTGGCCGAGGGCAACGCCAAAGTGATGCAGATGGAGCTCGACTCGGCGGTGCAAGCCGATCCCGAGATCGTCGAAATTGGCCTGGTCGACAAAGACAAGGATCTGACGGTCCTGTCCTGCTCCGACGCCAGTCGCGTCGGCAAACCGATGGCAGGCCCCGCCGATGCCGTCGTCCGGGGCGCGTCCAACGCTGGCTATGTCCGACGCGCCGAAGTGGTCCTAACCGAGCAGAAAGTTTCGCTGGTGGTGCCTGTGCGCTCGCAGCAAAGCGTGCTCGCGATGCTGTACATCGTGCTTACGACGGCAGGCTTAGAAGACGATCTGGGTACGGTCGTGCGAGCGATGCAGCCGCCGCGCGTTCCAGCCTGGCTTACGATCGGCCTTGGACTGCTCGGGCTTGGTGCAGCGTTAGCCATGTTGCTGTCCGCCGATCGCAAGCAGCTGCAAGAGTCGCTGCGAGTACAAGAGATCGTCGAGCAAATGGCGATGGGCCACTTTGAAGCGCGAATCGATCCGCTGGACGTGCCGCACCTCACCGGCGTCGCCGAGCGACTCAACGCCATGGCCGAGCAAGTGCAGCTGCTGCAGCAGGCTCAGGCCGCAGGCGAAGAACACGCAACTCGGGTCGAGCAGGAGCTCCAAGACGCGCAGGTTGTGCAGCAAACGCTGATGCCAGATGTGCGACGCATTGCCCGTGGTCCACTGCAGCTGTGTGGCGTGTATCGCAGTGCCAGCAAGCTCTCAGGCGACTGGTGGCAGTATTACCCGCTGGATGAAAATCGGACACTGCTAGTGCTGGCCGACGTCGTTGGTCACGGAATTGGCTCGGCAGTGGTCGGCGCGATGGCCTATGGCTGCGCGGCGCAGATGCACGAAGACCTTCAAAGCGGCCTGCGCCCAGAGTCGCTGCTCCACCGCCTAAATCAAGCCATCTGGTCGACGACTCGCGGCAAGTTCACGATGAGCTGCTTTGCCGCCATCATCGATACCAAGCTCAGTCAGCTGACGTTTGCCAGCGGCGCACATGCGTTCCCCTTGCTGTTCCGCTCACGCGATCAGCAAAAGCCATTTGTGCCACTTGTTGCTGAAGGCTCGCCTCTGGGCTCAAGCGATCAATCTAAGTTTCAAGCCAAGACACAGGCATTTGAGCCCGGTGACCTCCTTATCTGCTACACCGACGGATTGATTGAGGCCCCCAATGCCACCGGAGACCAGTTCGGCGATCGCCGTGTTCGTCAGACTGTCCAGCGCTGCTATACCCGCAACGTCGAGGAGATCTGCGAGAACTTGCTGGGTGAAGTCTCCCGCTTCGTGGGCTCCGCCGAGCTAGAGGATGATCAAACGCTGGTGGTAGCGCGACATGCAGCAGGCGCGCAGCCCGCAGGAACCCCAGATAGCAGTGCGAGCAGCGGCGCGGCATGATTCGCCCTGCCATCGCATCAGCCCAGGCGCAACCGACGCTGGCAGCCAGGCTCACCTACAGCGACGCACCGTGCAAACTGCAGCGATTTGCAAATCAACTGCAGTCGAGCCTTGTCTTAGGTGCCGTCTACAGGCAAGCTAGTATCTACGTGACGCAATGAACCGGCTAGGACTCGAACCTCTCCACGTAGGCGCATTGACCGGCGAAGTCCTCGACTCCGAGGAGACTGTCTCCGTGATTCTTCGCGGAGACTCGGATGCCCGAGAAGCCAGCGCCGCCCTCGACGAATTTTTGGTCCGTCGCATCCACCCAGCGGTGCTACGAACGGGCCTGAAGCATATCCAGCTAGACGTGACGGGCCTGGAATTTCTGAATTCCGCCGGCATCAAGGCACTGGTTAATTGGCTACTAGCGATCAAGCAGCAGCAGCCGCAGTCTCGCTACTTCATTGTGCTTCAGTACGATGAAGGCATCACCTGGCAGAGCAAAGGGCTGAAGCCGCTGGCGTGTGTGGCTCCCTCGTTTCTACGACTTGAGCCATTGCGGTAGCAAAATGCTGGCTAGAAACCCTCCCTGGATTCATATCGAGCTGGTACCAGTCTGGGTTCATATCAAGAACCTGCGCCACTTCGTTCGTGAGTTCTGCGTTGGCATGTCTATGCTACCCGAGACAGCCGACCAGATTGCGATGACGTCGTCGGAGCTACTGGAAAACGCCACTAAGTACGCATCCACACTGTGGGCGCGTTATGATCTCCGACTGCTGGGAAGTCACGCTGAGATCAGCGTAACCAACAGCGCCACCGCAAAGCAGCGTGACACCCTGATTGTCTTCGTGGGCGAAGTCAGTCAAGGCGACGCTCTAGATGCCTACATCCGCTGCCTTGAGCGCCAGTCACTGGAAGGCTCGTCGCAAGCTGGCCTGGCCCGCATTCGCTACGAAGCCTCCGCCGAGCTGGCCGTCACGCAGTCCGATGACGAGATCTGCATCCTCGCCCGCATCCCCGTCTAGCCCTGGCCCCATCCTAGTCTGGCAACAGTCTGTCGCCAGTCCTGCCTCTGCCTTTTCCAGCGTCCCTGCGCCTGCTTGCCAAATAAATCTAAGCACCAGCCACAACAGTCGCTGCTGAAGTAGGTTTTAACGCTCACGCTTCTGCGTAGACTGTGCTACAGCCGCCAAGTAGGCGCTGTGCCGCACTTTTCTTATTTGGTACACCCTCGCTAACACCCACTGCTGCCGACTGACCGATTTGGCGACTACCGGCAACAACTGTGGGTTGTGCGATGTACCCAGCTCTTGTCGACGATTTCCCCTCATGAACCGCCGCCTGTTACTTTGCTCTCTTATCACGCTCCTGCTCTGCCGCGTCGGCAGCAGCTATGCAGTTGGCCCATC
This sequence comes from Deltaproteobacteria bacterium, assembly GCA_017990795.1. GTDB lineage: Bacteria > Myxococcota_A > Polyangia > Palsa-1104 > JAEUJZ01 > JAGNNG01. The sequence goes on along the minus strand of JAGNNG010000007.1, from coordinate 1,065 downwards.
ACCCAGCACTCCGAAGGCTGCTACAGAGCACGCCCCTGCGTCGTTGTCTCCACCGCTAGCACCGGCACTCGCCGCAGCTCCGACGCCCCCAGTTTTGGTCAATCCTTCTGCGACCACCGCCTTGGGTGAAGCCGACCTCAACCGCCTCCAGAGCGAGCTGCTGTCAGACGAGCCAAGCCAACGCCTCCGTGCCGCCAACGCTATCGCAGCAGCGGATCCCGACAGCTACCCTCTGCTTACCACCAGACTCGCCACCGAGGTCAGCGGGCAAACGCTGCACATCCAGCGCCTGATCCACGCTATCTGGGCGCAGTACCCAAACCCCGACTATCCACGCGCTCCCGGAAAAGACCCACCGATGTGGTTCGTCAGGCCCGAGCCACCGCTACCGCCGGGTACCCCAAAAAACAAGCGCCCCAAGCCCCACGACCCCGATGCTGTGGACTGGCTGCCGGCGCTTGCCCAACTGGATCTTGCGACTGAGCCCTTTTTGGCCAACCAGCCACTCAGCGAGCTAAAAAAAGCGCGCGCCGACATGCTGCTCCGCGTCGCACTGCTACGCGCCATCACCGCTGCCGGCAAAAGCGGCAACCGCGAGGCCGTCCACCCGCTGTTCCAGTTCGCCTTCGTGCGCGATGGCCTGTTCCGCGACGAGTGTGGCCGCTCCATCCGCAGCATGGGCAGCTTCGCCATCCCCGGCCTTATCCGCATCTACAACAACCGCACTCGCGCAAACTTCAAGATGCGACGCTACGCCAGCTATCAGCTGGATCGCATGGATCGACTGCGACCGACCAAGGCCATCTCGACGGCTCCCGATGATGTCGTGCGCGCTGACATCATTCACGCCTACGGCGAAGTGCTGGCCCTAGATGCAGTGGAAGCCATCTTGGAGCAGATCAATGCGCGCTCTCACCGCGTGCGTCGAGAGGCGCGCTGGGCATGGCTGCGCTACGTTGATGGCCCACCGCCACCGCAGGCCCCCAAGCGCAAGCGCAAGCTCCCTGGCGGCAAAGAGGAGAGCGAAGAGAAAGAGGACTACTTGAACTATCGCGAGATGGCGAC
>JAGNNG010000006.1 GCA_017990795.1 Deltaproteobacteria bacterium | reverse complement strand
GCGGGGTTGGCGGCACAGCTAAAGCAGGCGTTCGTCGCACGCGACTTTTCACGGCTGGATGTGCTAGCGCAGCAAGCCTATGGTCTAGCCGAGCTGCCCGCTTTTGACTTTGTAGACACCCGAGGCCATGCCGCCAGCAGGATCAGCGATGACCCACCCACCGCCTAAAAAGTCGCCACAGCGACATCCACGCAAGGCGACTCCGACCAGTACCGTTGGGCGCGGGAAAGCCGTGGTGCTGCCATCGGTCCCGACGCAGACAAAGCACCTGCTCAGCGGCGTACAGCTGCACTTTGGGGACAGCCTGGAGCACTATGCCAGCTGGGAAGCCCCGACGACGATTGTCTCGGATGGAGCGTACGGCGTGCTGGGCTTTGAAGGCGACACCGCCGATCACCGCCAGCTGCCCGCTTGGTATGAGCCGCACATCAAGGCCTGGGCGCAAGCAGCGCTGCCGCAGACGACGCTGTGGTTTTGGAACTCGGAGCTGGGGTGGGCGGCCACGCATCCGCTGCTGCTGCAGCATGGCTTTCGCTACGTCAGCTGCAACGTCTGGAACAAGGGTCTAGGGCACATCGCTGGCAACGTCAGCACTCAGACCATGCGCCGCTTCCCCGTCGTCACCGAAGTGTGTGTGCAGTACGTGTTTGAAGCGCGCGTGCAAGGCCTAGCGCTGCCGCAGTGGCTGCTGCAGGAATGGAAGCGCTCGGGGCTGCCGCTGTATCGGGCCAATGAGGCCTGCGGGGTCAAGGATGCGGCAGCGCGCAAGTACCTGGATCAAGGGCATCTGTGGTACTTCCCGCCGCCGCTCGCGATGCAGCGACTTAGCGACTATGCCAATGAGCATGGACGACCCACGGGGCGACCCTACTTTGCGCTGGATGGGAAGACGCCCGTGACGGCAGCGCAGTGGCAGAAGATGCGCGCCAAGTTTAGCTGCCCGCATGGCCTCACCAACGTCTGGGACCGTCCGCCGGTGCGCGGAACCGAGCGAGTGAAGACCCCGGCAGGGCGCGCCGTTCACCTGAACCAGAAGCCGCTCGACTTGATGACCCGCCTGCTTGAAGCCTCGACGGAGCCGGGGGATGTGGTGTGGGAGCCGTTTGGTGGACTGTTCACTGCGTCGCTGGCGGCCAGTCGCCTGCAGCGCCGGGCCTTTGCTGCCGAGTGCGATCCGACCTACTTCCAGTTCGGACTAAGCCGCTTCGCAGCGACGTAAAATGACTAGAAGAGCCCGTCGGTGCGCCGTTGACACCCGTGGTCAGCATCTCCTAGCGTGACTGCTGCCGAGCACTTCGGCGGAGGCCCCATGAGTCAGACCGACACCCTGCAAAAGTACGAGCTCTTCATCCACGCCACCGCTGAGCAGCTTTGGCAAGCCATCACCGACGGAACGATCACCCCTAAATACTTCTTCGGCAGCATCGTCTCGGTCGAGCAGCAAGCCGGGGGTGCCATTTCCTATCACTTCGCCGATGGCCGCTTGTCCGTCGATGGCGTAGTCGAAAAAGCCACGGTTCCGGTCGAGCTCTGCAACACCTGGCGGATTCACTACACCCCGGACTGCGTCGGCGAGACCTCCCGCGTGACCTGGAAGATCGAGCCACGCGGCGCGCTGTGCAAGCTAACCGTCTTACACGAGCTAGACCAAGCACCAGCCACTGCGCGCAGCGTCGGCAATGACGGCTGGAGCATGGTGCTGTCGGGGCTCAAGACGCTTCTGGAAACGGGCGCGCCGCTACCATCACAGCGATGACCATCCCGCCAGCCCGATGACGGCCTCCGCGAGGCTGCAGAGTTACTAGCGGCGAAACAAAAAAGCCTCAGAGAGAAGATCTCTGAGGCTTTTTTAACTGCTCAAGAGGTCTGTGTGCTTTGACCTCTTACTTGCTCCTGCGGAGGGATTCGAACCCCCGACCCGGTGGTTAACAGCCACCTGCTCTGCCGACTGAGCTACACAGGAATAAATGGGCGCGGAACTAGAGGCATTTAAGAGAACTTCTGATTCCTTGTCAAAGGATTTGTTCGGCCCACCGAGAGATCCTTTATCGAGGCTCAGGACGCGTAGGGTTTAGGCATTCCTGAGCGTGATGGCCCTAGACTGCAAAAGCCCCCCGCTCACAGCTGGCTTGCGATCACCGTCGGTCTGAAGCTAGCTCGGGCTCGCACCAGTCCTGAGGAAACTGCCGCAAGCTAGTTGTTTTCGTCTGGCTCGTCTGGATCGCTGGGCGCGATGGGATCGGGACGACGGAAACGGTGAACCTTGCCACCATCTACCGCAGTCAGCTCTGGGCGATCTTTGACGACGGCAATCACCACCGCCTCGCTGACAGCAACCGCGAGGTCTGGGGACTCGCCCAGTCGCTCCGAGAGAAGCATGAAGCCGTCCTCGATACCGACAAGAAAGCCGCCGCCCAGACAGTTGTCATGTTCTTCGGTAGCACGTGGGCCAAACACGTTGATCTCTTGGCCAATGAAGCGATCGAGCACGCCATACGAGCTACGGCGAGGAAACGACCACTTGGTAGGTGGCTTGGTCATATCCCTTCGGTAGCGCACTCAGGCCCCCGAGGGCAAGCATCAAGATCGCTGACGGGTCTATCCCTGCGGAATTGCATGCCCCAACGAGTCATCGCAAGCGCAGCCCCAGCAGAACCAGCATCACAGACCGCTGGTTTGAAACTTTCCCGAGGACCCTGCAAAAAACAACTGGCCGGACCTTCAGCGAGTGCGCTATAGCCTGATCTATGGCGAGCCCATTTACCCCTCAATTCGGCGCGAGATTTCTGCTGGAGCGTAAGTCCGTCGACGAGCTTACGGCGCAGTACGAGGTCTCTATCTTTACCCCTGAAGTGCAGCATCGCGGTCAGCTGCTCATCCGCCAGCATGACGGCGTCTGTCAGATCGCAAACCTTGTCAGCACCCCTGAGAGTGCTCCGCCACTCGCAGGCTGGGTAGAGCAACACCTGCAGGCGCTGGGTCGCCAGCTGTATCGCGCGGCCAAAAAGGACGGCTCGTGGCTGCGTCGCCTGATGCGCTGGCACGGCGCCCCCGAGGAGAAGTCGTCGCAAGCGCAAACGCTCGCGCAAGCGGGTTAGTACTTAAGCTGTCACAGTTGGGACGACGGACGCGCAGACGGGATGTAGCAAAGCATCCAAGGGAAGAGGAAGGAGTGCGAGACGCCGAAGCCCTGATGGCTGTCAGCGTCTCGCGCGGTGCGGATTAAGCTAGGCTAGTTAAAGGGAGTGCGGGGGAAGTTGACGGTGCTCAGCGTCGTATTGAGGCTGGGGCCGGTCGCAGCGCGAATGCCAGCGTCTGAGACGGCATAGACGTAATCAGTGCCAGCGTCGGTAGCCATGACACTGCGACGAATCCACGGGCTATACCAGTAGCGCCAGTCGGGCGTGCCAGACGAGATGTAGACGTCCTTCATCGACAGTGCGCCCTTGACGCTAAAGCCGGTGTTTACATCGACGTTGTAGACGCGCAGCTCGCTGGTGAACTGGCCCCAGGGATCGCCGCTGCTTACCGGCACGTAGTCCGAAAAAGGAATCGCCAGCAGCTTGCGCTCGGGGAAGTAGTTAAAGGCCTTGTGCTCGTAGGCCGCTTCCGACCAGCCGTAGGCGGTGCCGACCAGCTGCGTAAACTTCTGCTTGGGATTGGCAAAGTCCGTCACATCAAACAGCGATAGCTGCATGCGACGCTCTTGCCAGTTGGTGACGCCGCCGTTGGGGTCGGGCTGGTAGACGCCGATGGTCAGCAGGTGGTTGGCATCCACCGGGTGAATGTAGGTCGAGAAGCCAGGCACTTTCAGCTCTCCGACGCGGCGTGGCGCGGCAGGGTTTGACAGGTCGAAGGTAAACAGCGGGTCGACTTGACGGAAAGTGACCACGAAGCCTCGGTCGCCGACAAAGCGCGAGCTGTAGATGCGCTCGCCCTTGGCCACTTCTTCGCTCTGACCGTTTAGCTCCAGGCGACCAGCGGCCTCACGCAGCACGTTGATGCGGTTGCTGGTCTCGATGGTGCCCCAGGTGTTCGCGGGGTTTGCAGTGTCGGGCACGCGGTTGCTGGTGGTGGTGGCGATGCGGAAGAAGCCCTTGTGTTCGTCCATCGAGAACTGATCGACGATGTGGCCCTCAACGCCACCAGAGGCTACGTAGCGCGCCTTGTTCTTGTCGGTCAGATCGAACTTGTGAATGTAGGTCCAGTCCTTCTGACCCAGGCGCGGCCACCACCACCAGTGCGGGCTGGAGACGTACAGAGCCGTAGTGGAAGCGTAGATCTCGCCCACTTCGCCAAGCACCGAGGTCCGCGAAGGCGCAGCATCGGGCGTATCCAAGTTTACGGTGGCCACCGTTGCTAGACCCAGGTGCGTCGATGCGTTGGACTTGTGAAAGTCGCCGCAGTTGTAAGGCAGATCAACCAGCGCGCCGCCTGCCAACCGACGCTTAGCCACCGGCAGCCACTGCTTTAAGGTCTGCGCGCGAATGACCTGCTCGTTGCTGACTTTCAGGGACTCAAGCGCACTGGCCAAGCGGGCCTTGTCCTCGTACAGACCGGGCACGTAATCGGGGTAGAACTTGACCGTCGTGGGCCAGCGGAAGTAGTCGGACAAGACCACGCGCACCGAGCTGTCGATACGCCGAGAGTTGGCGTAGCTGCCGGGCAAGTAGGTCTCGCTCTGCACCTTCGGGTTGGCAAGGTCGGCAACATCCACGACCGTGACCTTGGTGGTGTTGCTGTAGTAGTAGCCGCAGGTATCTGCTGCACACGGCGCAACGCCACCGCTACTACCGCCGTTCTCAGCGAAGCCATCGTACTTGGTGTAGACCTGCGAGAACACGACCACGCGGTTCTTTTCATCCAGGTACATCTGCGTCGGGTAGCCCTCGAGCGTCAGGCTGCCAGCGATGGCCATCTTGTCGGCAGGCCAGCTCTTTACCGCGAACAGCTTCTGGCCGGAGATCATGAAAATTCGCGTGCCGTCGTTCTTTACAAAGTCTGCTTCATCGACACCCGCAACCTGTGTATTGGTCTTGGTATAAGCCGACGGGGCCGAGCTAGCGGAAGGGGAAGAGCTCGCTCGGTCTTCCAGCACGCCACCGCGACCAAAGACCGCCCAGCCGCCCTCCTTCTGGCCTTCGAGCGTCATCTTCATGTCTTGGACCGCTTGGTCCTCGATGTACTGCTCTAGGGCTTCGCAGGTCGTAAAGCTCTCCAGTGAGATGCTGGCCTGAATGGCAGCTGGCTCACCCAAGCCGTTATCACCGCAGCCAAGCAAAGAGCCCATCACCGCCAGAGGAAAAAGAAATGTAGAACGCCGCTTCATGGTTGCCTCTCGTCGAAGGTGTTCAGTAAGGAGGTGCCGTTAACACACAGACGCTGCGGTCGCTGCCGTGGTCTGCGCTTGCTCGAAACACTTAGCGAGCGCCGTGCCATCCTGCGGAAAATCTCGTCGCACCGACGACACAGCTCTGCCAACCCGAACGACCGGCATGGCGCTTGGGGCTCAGAAAACTGAGGGGGCGGTAAAAAACAGCAGCGCACGCACTGTCATCAAGCAAGCGGCTCGTAACCGCGCAAGACTCCTCGGCTCTGTGCGCTGAAATGAGGCCAACCCGCAGTAACATCCGTGCACTTGAATCGAGGTGATGACGTGTTTTTTGAGATCGCAGAAAAAGTGAAATTCGCAGAAGAGAAGCTAACCAAGGTGGCGCTGTGTGAATCTGAGCGCCTGCTGTTTGACGTGTACTGCCTAAAGCCGGGCCAAGCACAGCGCGTCCACGCCCACGATCAGATCGACAAGATCTATGTTGTCCTGACCGGGCAACCCACCGTTGAGATTGGACAGGTCAGCAAAGTGCTAAGCCCGCAGCAGGTCGGCTATGCCGCGGCAGGCATTGCCCACGGCGTCCGCAATGACAGCTCCGAAGATGCCACGCTGCTGGTCTTCCAAGCGCGAACCCCGGGCGGAAAATAAAAAAGCCCTCAGGTGCATGCGCACACTGAGGGCTAAGAACAGTGATTCAGAGGAAGTGATGAAGGACTCAAAAAGTCCCTCACACAGCCTCAGAGGTGGAACGGAAAGAGCAGCTACAGACTTGAGCTAGCCAGCCTTGAGAGCATCCAGCTGTGCTTGCGCCCAGTCGCGGTCTGCTTCAGCCACCGCTTTGCCCTCCCCTTTGCCGAGGCGCGCTTCAGCATCCCCGAGAAGTTTTTCAGCGCTCTCACGCTGAATCTTCTCGGAAGGAAGTGCCTTTTGTACCAGCGCGACAACAGCACCTTTGCCGTCAACTTCAGCAAAGCCAGGACCTATCGCCAGTCGTCCACGCTCACTGCCTCGGCGATAGCGAAGCACACCGGCTTTGCTAGCTGCCAGCAGCGGAACGTGGCCATCCAGCACTCCGAACTCGCCCAGCAGACCAGGCACAGTGACCTCGTCTACTTCTTGCGCGAGCGTCTGCCCTTCAGGCGTGACGACCGATAGCTTCAGCATGATGACCTACTTGCCCCCGCTGGTGAGCTGCTTGTGCTTCTCGACCGCGTCCTCGATGGAGCCGACCAGGTAAAAGGCCTGCTCCGAGAGGTGATCGTACTGGCCATCGACGATGCCACGGAAGCTGCGGATGGTGTCTTCCAGCGGCACTTGCTTGCCTTCCAGACCCGTGAACTGCTGCGCAACCGTGAACGGCTGGCTAAGGAAGCGCTGAATCTTACGAGCACGCGCCACCAGCATCTTGTCGTCTTCGGAGAGCTCGTCCATACCAAGGATGGCGATGATGTCCTGAAGCTCTTTATAGCGCTGCAGAACACGCTGCACGTCACGCGCGCACTGATAGTGCTCTTTGCTTACGATGTGCGGCTGCAGCAGCGTGGAGGTCGAATCCAGCGGGTCCACTGCCGGAAAGATTCCAAGCTCCGAGATTGCACGCGAGAGAACGGTGGTTGCATCCAAGTGAGCAAACGCCGTCGCCGGAGCCGGGTCGGTAAGGTCGTCGGCAGGAACGTAGATTGCCTGCACTGACGTAATCGAGCCCTTGCTGGTCGAAGTGATGCGCTCTTGCATGGCGCCCATCTCGGTGGCCAGCGTTGGCTGATAACCGACGGCGCTAGGGATACGACCCAGAAGTGCCGACACTTCCGAGCCCGCCTGAGTAAAGCGGAAGATGTTATCGACGAAGAACAGAACGTCGCGACCTTCCTCATCACGGAAGTACTCGGCAATCGTCAGACCCGACAGAGCCACGCGAGCACGAGCGCCTGGGGGCTCGTTCATCTGTCCGTAGATCAGCGCAACCTTGCTCTTCTCGGGTTCCTTGAGGTTGATGATCTCACCCTCGATGAACTCGTGATAAAGGTCGTTGCCTTCGCGGGTACGCTCGCCGACGCCAGCGAACACCGAGAAGCCGCCCTTTAGCTTCGCAACGTTGTTAATAAGCTCCATCAGCAGAACGGTCTTGCCGACGCCAGCACCGCCGAAGAGGCCAATCTTGCCACCACGACGATAGGGAGCGAGAAGGTCGATAACCTTGATGCCGGTCTCGAGGATCTCAACCTTGGTGCTCTGCTCGGTGAACTTGGGCGTAGGACGGTGAATCGGCCAGAACTTCTTGCCGTTTACCGCGCCGCGCTCGTCCACGGGCTCACCGACGACGTTTAGGATGCGGCCCAAGACTTCGGGACCGACCGGCACCTGAATCGGCGCGCCGGTGTTGGTCACTTCCATGCCACGCACCAGACCGTCGGTCGAGTCCATGGCGATGCAGCGCACGGTGTGCTCACCGAGGTGCTGCGCCACTTCGACAGTCAGGTTCTGCTTGGCCGCGCTGATCGCGGGGTTAGAGAGCGTAAGCGCCGTGTAAATCTCGGGCAGCGTGCCCGTAAACTCAACGTCAACAACAGGGCCGATGACCTGCGTGATGCGGCCCTTCTGGCTAGATGCAGTACTCGTATCCATTGGCTATCCCTTTAGTGCCTCAGCACCACCAACGATCTCCATCAGCTCTTTGGTGATGGCCGCCTGGCGGGCGCGGTTAAATTGCAGAGTCAGTCGCGAGATCATTTCTTTGGCATTTCGCGACGCATTGTCCATGGCGCTCATCCGCGCACCAAACTCGGCGGCGACGGCTTCCAGCAAGATGCGGCTTAGCTCAGTCTCTAGGTACAGCGGCAGCAGGTGCGCTAGCACTGCCTCTTGATCCGGCTCGTACAAGAAGTCCACCAGCGACTTGGGTGCGTCATCTGCCGCATCCGGGCCTCGCTTGTCCGCCTCTTTCATACGCACAGGCATCAGACGCTCCAGCCGAATGATCTGGCTGGCTGCGGTCTTAAACTCGTTGTAGACCACGTAGATAGCATCTACTTCGTCGGCGACCAGAGCTTGCGTCAGCTCAGAAGCCAGCTGCTTGGCACGTGCAATCGCCGTCTTCGGCTCGGCGCCCAAGTGCTCATGCACTACCGGAACCGCGCGCCGACGAAAATAGTCGCGCCCCTTCTTGCCGACCACCACCAAGTCCACAGACCGGTCGGCCAGCTTCTGCTCGGTGATAAAGCGCTCGGTGCGCCGAAAAACTGCGCTGTTGTAGGCACCGGCAAGGCCGCGATCAGCAGTGATCACCAGCAGTCGAATCCGCTTCTCGGTACCACCAAGTAGGATTCGCTGCAGCTGCGCCATATCAAGCGGACCTGCAGACTTTGCAGCCTGCTCAGTCCCCTCTGCGGCAGGAGCTGCGGTGCTTCCTACATCCGCAAGCGGCTCGGCAGCCAAGTGCTCTGCCAGGTCGCTGGCAATTCCGGACAGCCGCTGCGCATACGGCCTGATGGCTGTCACCGCATCCTGCGCACGACGCAGCTTGGCGGCAGCCACCATCTTCATCGCTTTGGTGATCTTCTGCGTGTTCTTCACCGAAGCGATGCGCTTGCGAATCGCCTTGAGCGACGGCATGGCTTAGCTGGCCTTGGCCTTCTGCCGTGCTGGCTCGGCCACAAAGCCCGAAGCAAACTCCGAGATGGTCTTGTCCATGTACTCGGTCAGCTCCTTAAAGGCCTTCTTGTCGCGCGCCTTCTTGCTGATGTTCGCCATGATCTCGGGACGAGCATCCACGTAGGCGAACAGCTCACGCTCAAAGCGCAGGACCTCAGACACCGGCACGTGGTCCATGTGACCCTTGGTTCCGGCGTAGATGATTAGGATCTGCTTCTCAACCGACAGCGGCTGGTACTGACCCTGCTTCAGGATCTCCACCATGCGCGCGCCGCGGTTCAAGGCGTCTTGCGAGGCCTTGTCCAGCTCGGAGCCGAACTGCGCGAACGCGGCCAGCTCGCGGTACTGCGCCATCGTCAGTCGCAGCGTACCGGCAATCGCCTTCATCGCGGCAATCTGCGCCGAACCACCGACGCGGCTAACCGAGATACCGACGTTAACGGCAGGACGCACACCAGCGAAGAACAGATCCGTCTCTAGGTAGATCTGGCCGTCCGTGATCGAGATGACGTTGGTAGGAATATAAGCCGACACGTCACCGGCCTGCGTCTCGATGATCGGCAGAGCCGTCAGCGAGCCAGCGCCTTGCGCATCGGACATCTTGGCGGCGCGCTCTAGGAGGCGGCTGTGAATAAAGAATACGTCGCCGGGATACGCTTCACGACCTGGCGGGCGGCGCAGAAGCAGCGACAGCTGGCGATACGCCACGGCCTGCTTGGTCAAGTCGTCATAGACAATCAGCGCATGCTGACCGCTATCCCGGAAGTACTCCGCCATCGCAACGCCGGAGTAAGGAGCCAAGAACTGCAGCGGCGCGGGCTCGCTGGCACCGGCGACCACCACCGTGGTGTACTCCATGGCGCCCGACTGCTGCAGGCGATCCACGACGGCGGCAACGGTCGACTGCTTCTGACCGATGGCCACGTACACGCAGTGCATGTTCTGGCCTTTTTGATTGATGATCGCGTCCAGCGCGATTGCCGTCTTGCCAGTCTGACGGTCACCGATGATGAGCTCGCGCTGACCACGGCCAATCGGAATCATCGCGTCCACGGCCTTGATGCCAGTCTGCATCGGCTCATGCACGGACTTACGAGCGATGATGCCGGGCGCCTTGACCTCGACCTTGCGGAACTCGGTCGTGTTTAGCGGCCCTTTGCCATCAACCGGCTCACCCAGCGCATTCACCACGCGGCCCAGCAGTGCCGGTCCCACGGGAACCGAGGCAATCTGTCCGGTACGCTTTACGATGTCGCCTTCACGAACGCGCTCGTAGCTTCCCAGCAGCGCAACACCGACGTTGTCCTCTTCCAGATTGAGGACCAGGCCCTTGATGTTGTACGGGAATTCCACCAGCTCGCCGGCCTGCACTCCTGCCAGACCGTAAACGCGCGCGATGCCGTCGCCAGCCACTAGCACCGTACCGGTCTCTTGTACCGAGACTTTCTGGTCATAGTTTTCGATCTGCTGGCGGATGATTTGCGAGATCTCTTCGGCCCTGAGCTCCATTGTTTGATTCCTATCCGGTATGTCGCGCGGGTGCGCGGTCGTGTTGGCGAAAGGTATGGTCCGCAGGTGCAGCTGGCTTTCGCTGTCAGCGCTGCGGTTGCGTCCGTGTCATAGCCTGCAAGGCCAAGGCAAAGCCAGTCGCTTTATCCCTGTGCCCAGCGAGCCCGCAGCTGAGTGAGCTCTGCCACCAAGCTGCCGTCGTAGATCACGTCCCCAACTTGGGTCACTACGCCGCCGATAAGCGACGGATCTTCATGCTTCTCTAAGATCACCGACTTGCCTGTGGCTTTGCCGATGGCGTGGCGAATGCGAACTTCTGCGCCTGCATCCAGCGGCGTGGCCGAAGTCACCTTGGCGCGCACGCGGCCAGCTTGCTCATCCACCAGCGTGCGCAGGTTGCGGGCAATGCCGGGCAGCTGATTGGTGCGTCCCCGCTCCAGCAGCATCATCGCCAGGCTGTGACAGGTCGTGGACAGTCCCATCTTGCGCGAGACCGTCTCAAACACCGTCTGCCGCTGCGCCAGCGTAAAGGCGGGATTTTCTAGCAGCGCCCGCAGATCCGAGCTCTGCGTGTAAACAGCGGCCAAACGATCAATCTCTGCTGCCAGCAGGTCGTAGTTTCCGTGCTGCTGACCAATCAGCAGGATGGCGCGTGCGTACCTTCGTGCTACTGAGCCGCTCATCATGGCTGCGAGTCCTTCGCATGTCCGCCAGCAGCAGCGCTACCGGTGGCCAGTGCCTCAATCGACGCAACGTAGCTGTCTACCAGCGTGCGCTGATCGCGATCATTGATGTGGGTCCGAATCAGCTTCTCAGCCAAGTCCACCGCCAACAGCGCCGCCTTCTGCTCCAAGCTGCGCTTGGCTCCGTCTAGCGCTACCTGCACCTGCGACTCGGCGTCTTTTAGCAGCTTCTGCGCATCGGACTCGGCGCGGGCGATGATGCTCTGACGCTCGGCTTCGGCCTGCTTGCGGATGTTGCCCAGCAGCGTCTGCACTTCAGCGTCCACATCCTGCGTCCGCTTCTCGTATTCCTTCAGCTGCTCTTGCGCTTTCTTCTCCAGCTCACGGGCGCGGTCCAGCGAGCGGCGCACCTCAATGTGACGATTGGAGACAAACTCGCGCAGGCTCTTGCCAGCCAGCTTGTTGAGCAGCAGCAAAAACACCGCAAAGTTGATCAGCGCAAAGCCAAACGGCGGGTGGTGGTGGGTCTTGCCGGGGCCGTAGTCAAAGCTGAACCAGTTCTCGATGACTGGGCCCGACTCGTGTCCGCCACCTTCATGGGCAGCGCCTACTTCGTGACCGGCCACTGCCTCATGGCCAGCCGCGGCAGGATGGGCCGCTTCGTGTGGTGCCGCAGCTTCGTGCGCAGCAGCCGCTGCCGGTTCAGCAGCATGGGCCGCTTCTGGCGCGGGTGCTGCAGCCGGATGCTCAGCAGGAGCCGCAGCAGCTTCAGGTGCGACTGCCGCAGGTGGCGGTGCGACTACTGGAGCCGGTGCCGCTTCCCCTGCAGGCGCTGGCGCCACCGCTGGCTGAGCCAGCGCGCCGCCGCTTCCAACCGCCGCCAGAGCCAGCCCCAGAGCCAGCGTCCCCGGCACAAAAATTCGCAAGCGCGAAGTCGTCATCACTTACACCTCCCGCCGCAGCAGCTTGCTGGCCAAGGTGTGCGCCAGGGAGTCAGCGCGCTTTTCCAGCTCAGCTTGCGCCGCCGAGACCTGCCCAGCGATCTGCTGCCGCGTCTCGCCGACCCGAGCCTGTGCCCGCTCACGCGCCTGGGTCAAAAGCTCGGTCTCCCGTGCCCTACCCTGGCTTTGTAGCTGGCTGCGCTCTTCATCAGCAGCGGCCCGCGCCTTTTGCATGCGCACTTGGTACTGCTTTTCAATGTCCAAGGCTTGCTGTTCCATCAGCTTGGCCTTGGCTTCTGCGCCATCGATGTGGTGGGCGCGCTCACCTTGCAACTTTAAGTAGGGCTTGAAGAACAAGCTCCGCAGGACGAAAAACATCACCACAAAAATGGCGAACTGCACCACTACGGTGCCGTCGATATCGATTACTGGCGGGGCTTTTTCCTCGGCGGCTTCTGCCAAAACCAGCGAGAGTGCAGGCAATAACATGAGTTCTCCGGGGAGCTTTGAGGCCCGAGCACTTACCACTTGCGCGATCAATGTGTCAAGCGTCCCCACATGCAGCGACCTTTTTCCTGCAAATTTCTCAGCTGCACAGGTCTGACCAAACCAGCTCCTAGGGCCGGTTTGCTCTGCAACGGACCGCTCAAAGGCACTTGTACACGCCGTAACAGATGTAACGGACCTGCAAAGTGCCTTTGTGCACCCCGTTACATCTGTTACCAAGCGCACTGGTCAGACCGGTGCAGTCCGTTACATCTGTTACGGACCTGCAAAGTGCCTTTTTGCGCGCCGTTACATCCGTTACCACGCGCACTGGTCAGACCGGTGCAGTCCGTTACATCTGTTACGGACCGACAAAGCCGACTTTGCGGGCTCGTCAAACTTGTAACGGACCGCCAAAACGCACTTGATCACCTCGTTGCAGCTTGGAACGCGGCTATGCGGGCGATTTCAGCTCGCTGCGCACCGCCGGACCTCACCAAAACCCAGCTCAGCCGCCGCGCTGCACCATGAAAAGGTCGCGTCCAGCGGTCAGCTGGGCTAGCGTCTTAAGGAACATGATGTGGAGCTTCTCTTGACGCCAGCGTCCAGGCGGTTGCCTCTAAATACGGTGCTGTTATCACTTGCGCCTTGGAACAGAGCGGCCCGCACCCAGCCGTGGCTGCGCGGCTCGCTAGGGATCTTGCTGGGCGGG